>JAPOZF010000554.1 GCA_026706165.1 Gemmatimonadota bacterium | reverse complement strand
CACGTCCGGTTCTGGTGAGGGTTTCGTTTGGGTAACTGGACGATTCTACTCGACAAGCTGCTCTGCAGGCGAGGCCGAGTCATGGTGGTTCCAAGACCTGGGGCAGAAACATCGCGGCACCGGATCCGACCCCTGCGTGGATTTTTCCGCGGCACCGGGTTCGCCGCGGCATTGCTCGCCCTCGCCGCGGGCGCTGGCGCCGAACAGGTCTCCGTCCGACCCCTGAGCATCGACCTCGGGATCGTCGCGGTCGGAGTTCGCGTAGAGTCGAAGATCACCCTGGTCAACAACGCGGATGAGGCCATCGAGGTAAGCCTTTCCGCAAACGAACCCCTCTCCCTGCCGGTAGACTCCCTGACCCTGGAGCAGGGGAGCGAGCGAGAGATCGGGATCGCCTTCACGGCGGGGAAGCCGGGTCCCTACCGATCCGGGATCTCCGTCGTGGTGAAAAAGCTGTTCGCTTCGGATAAACTCACGGTACCGGTCACTGCGACCGCGGCGCGCCCCGGACTGCTTCTGGATCCCCCGGCAATCGAGTTCGACTCCGTCGCCGTAGGCGCAACGGCGAGGCGCACACTTCTGCTGAACAACAGCGGCCCCGTGCCGCTGCAGATCGACAGTATCTACCTCGCCGGCGGCACCGGGCCGTTCGCAATCCTTCTCCCGGACCGGCTCTTCCTGGAGCCGGGCGCATCCGGAGAGGTGACGCTGGAGTTCACCCCGCCCGCGGACGGCCGCCTGGTAGATCGCCTCATCGTATCAGCCCCGGAGGTCCCGGACAGGGTGGAGGTGGCAGTTAGCGGAGTGGGGTTGGCCGCGGCAGCGGCGGTCTCCCCGCTGCCGGAAGTCGGCCTGGATTTCGGCCTCCTCGAGGCCGGCCGGAGGGGCAGCGGCACAGTCACGGTCCTCAACAATGGCCGCGCCCCCCTCGAGGTCTGGCGCCTGGAGCTGTCGGGAGAAAGCTTTTCTGTTTCTTCCGGCGTGGATACGCTGAACCTGGAACCGGATGGACGAGGCGGTATCGAGGTCGTCTATCACCCCGCCTTTCCGGGGGTATCGACGGGCACCCTCTCCCTGGCCACCAGCGACCCGGAGCGCCCCCGGATTTCGCTCCCACTGAAGGGCACCGCCTTCGTCAGTCCCCCGGAAATCGTCGTGGTGGGGGAGAAGGCGGTGGATATGGGCCGGGTCGCCGTCGGCAAGACCTCGAGACACCCCCTGCTGATCTGGAACCGGGGAGGCAGCGCCTTCGCGGTCGCCGCGGAGGTGAAGGGGGAGGGAGAGGAGTTCCGGGTCGAGAGCAGCTCGTACCTGCTGCAGCCTGGCGCAAGCGCCGGCGTCGGCCTCAGCTTCAGCCCGCAGGCGACGGGCATTCGCGAGGGCGTGCTCCAGATCGGAACCGAAAAAGGGCCGACCGTGCTGCCGCTGACCGGGACGGGGAGCTACCTGGAGCTGAGCCCGAGCACGGCCGAGTTCGGACGCGTCCCGGTGGGAGAGGCCGGCAATGCCGTCATCGACCTGACCAATACAGGCAACGCCGATTTCACCGTTACCCGGGTGCTGTCGACGAGCCCCGATTTCACGGTGTACACACAAGTGTCGGCCGACGGCGAATACGGACTGCCCGCCAACAGCCTGCGGTCGCTGCCCGTCAAGGTCACCTTCACGCCGACGCTTCGGGGACCGCGCAGCGGCACCTTGCGCCTCGAGGGGTACTGGGAGGAGGGGAGCGAGGCTTTCGACATCCTCCTCACCGGTACCGGCATCGCCGCGGAGATCGAATTGCACCCCTCCGGGCCCATCGACTTCGGCTACGTCGTCGTGGGGGAGACCGGGACGCGAACCCTGGTCGCCACCAATATCGGCGACACCGCCCTGCGGGTCGCCGCCAGCACCCTGAGCCGCGAGGCCTTCCTGAAACCTGCCTCTTTCTCGCTGCAGCCCGGGGAGTCGACCAGGCTGCAGGTTTCGTTCTCTCCCGGATCACTCGGCGATCGATTCGCGCAGATCCTGCTGGTGAGCAACGACGTGCGCGACAAGGCCCAGCCGGTCCCGCTGAAGGGCCATGGAGCGCTGCCTGCGATCGACCTGACCCAGGTGTCCGCGGTGACGGCCTCGAGGGGTTCGCGGGCGCGGTCCCTTTCCGTACCCTGGACCAGTACCCCGCTCGCCGTCGTCGAAGGCACCCGCATCGATCTGGCTTTCGCAGTACCGGACTCGCTGAAGGCCGCCCTCGCCGGCAGGCAGATGGAGGTGGAATGGGTCGAGCTGGACGAGGGGTACGGCCCCGTTGGCCCCTCGAAACGTCTCGAGGTCAACATCTACGACGAGGACCAGGGTCTCGTGCCTGTCGACGCCCTCAACCTGCGCCTGGAGGAAGCGGGAATGAAGCGGGTCCGTCTCAAGATCACGACGCGCAGCCATCCAGGGGGCGCTCCGCAGGCGATATCGCAGGTTTTCGAGGTGGGGGGCTGGAAGTGGGAGTTCGAAGCGAAACCCCTCGTCTCCTTCCTGACGATCCGCCCGGGCCGCGACTACACCGGCGCCGACGGCAGCAAGGTGGAGGGAGAGACCGAAAGACTGATCGGCCTGCCTGGAATCGCCTTCGCGGGCTGGCACAACCCGGACAACGCGTCGCTGTCCGGAATCCACCTGACCGCCATCGGGAACGTGCTGGAGGCGCTTTCGACGGACAACGCCATTGCCGTCACCCTCGGAATCGCCCTGTCGGCCTACAAGGACCGGCTCCTCTTCGGGTTCGGATGGGATATCTACGATTCACGGCCCAGGGCAAAGCGAATGGGGACGCAGGACTACATCATGACGATCAAGTATTCCGGGTTGTTCTAGCCCTTCAGGTTTCTTCCCTTGACATCTGAAACCATGTGCACTAAGATACATATGTGCACTGCGTAGAACATACAATTTGCAAGGCTGCCTTTATCGCCGACGGCTGCGCGCGGGGGCTGACCGCGGTCGGGTCGCTTTATCTCGCCATCCGTATCGGCATGGGGCTGCTCGGGGCCTGAGCCTCCCCGCACTCGTTTTCAAGGGCCGGGGCGGGTATTCCGAATCGTCCGTAAATATCTTTTTTTGTTTGACTTTATGGGCGAATTCGGCTTGATTTGTAGCCATCCCCGAAGCATCGATTTCAATCCCCTGATACTGTGCGGGACAAAGCATTGTGGCTCCTGGGAAGCCTTGCGGGGGCCTTTCTTCTGGCGGCCTCCATCTGGCCGCGATTCCAGGTCGAGGAAGCGGCAGATCCGGTCGTTCCGATCACGGAACCGCCCCAGGCCGCCCCGGTTCCCGACCTGTTCACTCGCGTTTCGATCCTGAACGGCTGCGGAGACCCTGGCGTAGCCGCCCGCATGAGGGAAAAGGCTCAGTCACTGGGCTTCGACGTAATTGAAGAGGGGAACGCCGACAGTTTCGGCTATCTCGAAACGATCGTCATCGATCGCGACGGAGACATCGAAAAAGCGCGGCAGGTCGCCTCGTTGCTCGGAATTCCCAACTACATACAGCAAATCAGCAACGACGACTACCGCCTCGAGAATATCCGCATTATCGTTGGCAAGGATTACAGAAAGCTCCAACTGTTGGAGTAGACCAGAGGACCGGACAGCTGGATTCGCGCTTGGACTGCCCCTCCGATCCGTTGTTACAGGACCCGAGGCTGTCGCTCATCGCCGGAATTCTGCAGGAGAAGAAGGCGGAGGACATCCTGGCCTTGGACCTGCGGCAGGTCAGCGATGCCGCCGACTGTTTCATCATCTGCAGTGCACCCTCCGATCCCCACGTGAAGGGAATCGTCACCGCCCTGGTCGAGTCCCTGAGGGCGGCCGGTCACAGACCCTGGCACGTCGAGGGGATGGAGCAACGCCGCTGGGTCCTGATCGATCTGGTGGATATAGTGGTGCACGTTTTCCTTCCCCAGGCCCGGGAGTATTACGGCTTGGAGCGCCTTTGGGGAGACGCCGAGCCGGTGGCTTTGAGCGAACCGGAATCGCCGCACGGGACAGCTTCGTCCGGGGTGGTCAGGACGACGTGAGGGTCGAAACAATCGAGTGGATCGAGCCGGGCAAGGGAGGACAGCCCGTCCTGCGCCTGCTCGATCAGACCCGGTTGCCCGCCGAGGTGGTCTGCGTCGACTGTACGGATGCCGAGACGGTCGCCAGAAGCATCGAGATTCTCAGGGTTCGGGGAGCCCCCGCCATCGGCGTCGCCGCGGCATACGGCGTCGCGCTTGCGGCCCGTAATTCCATCGGAAAAGCGGATTTCCAGGCGCGGGTCGAAGGGGCCCTGGACCGGCTCGCCGGCACGAGGCCGACCGCTGTCAACCTGTTCTGGGCGCTGCGCCGGATGCGCGAGACGATGACTGCATGCCCGGTTCGCGGACCTTTGGACGATGAGCGGCTGGCGGGCGAGCTGCTGGCGACAGCTCACCGAATCCGCAAGGCGGACCGCGAGGTCTGCCGGCGCATCGGGGAGCACGGGGCCGACCTGTTGTCGGACGGCGACAAGGTCCTGACGCACTGCAACGCCGGATCCCTGGCGACGGCAGGCTGCGGCACCGCGCTGGGAATCGTGTACGGGGCGGTGCAGCAGGGCAAGAGGGTGCGGGTTTTTGCCGACGAGACCCGGCCGTTGCTGCAGGGTTCGAGGCTGACGGCATGGGAGCTGATGCGGAACGGAATCGACGTAACCGTGATCTGTGACGGGGCCGCCGCGGCGGTCATGAGAACCGAAGGGATTTCCAGCGTCATCGTAGGCGCCGACCGCGTCGCAGCCAACGGCGATGTCGCCAACAAGATCGGAACCTACGGTCTGGCGGTGCTGGCGCGCGAGCACGGCATTCCCTTCTGCGTTGCCGCCCCGATGTCGACCGTCGATTTCCAGCTGGCCTCGGGAGCGGAAATCCCCATCGAGGAGAGGTCCCCGGAAGAGGTGAGCGGGGGCCCGGGAGCGGCCGGCCCCCCACTTGGAGTCGAGATCCTCAACCCCGCATTCGATGTGACGCCCCATCACCTCATCGACGCCATCATCACCGAGCACGGGGTGGCGAGATCCTCTTTCGATGCCGCTTTGAGCACTTGGAACCGAGAGCATGAAGAGCAGTTGCAGCGGGCCTAGAACCTCATTCCTTCGCCTTCATCCGGCGGGGCTGTTGCTTTTTGCCATGACTTCCGGCAGCAGCTGTGCAGGTCCGGCGAAGCAGGTGGCTCAACCCCCCCCTAAGGACACCGACGGCGCTCCCCGGCTCGTCGAGGAGTTCGATCCGCGGTCGGTGCGGGAGGACCTGCTGTTGATCGAGCCGTCGTTTGCCCCGCCGTCCCGGCGAACCGCGACACCGGCAGCGGAGTCGTCGGCGCGGGAGGGCAGGCCGGTCCGGACTCCCATCCGGGAACCTGCCGGAAGCGGCGGCGCCCCCCGGGAAAGGCAGGGGGCCTACCAGGTCCAGGTCGTGGCCTTGAGTAGTGAAACCGCGGCCTTGCAGCTTGCCGAATCGCTTGAGCGGCAACTGGGGGTGGGGGTAACCGTCATTCCTCACAACCGCCTGCATGCTGTCAGGGCAGGTCGATTCACCGGTCCTGACCCTGCCCGTGCGCTGCAGGCGCGAATTTCAGAAATGAGGAGCGACTTCGCCGACGCCTTCGTCGTCCGCGAAGATGCCCATGTGAAGGTGGAAACATCGACCGCAAGCCCCTCACCCGGATTCGAACCGGAACGGGGTCTCCCGGAGCCGGCGGATGCGGGAGGGGTGCGGGCCCCGGGCTGGAGGGTCCTCATCGACCAGTTTCTCGACCTGACGGATGCGGAGGAGTTCCGCCGCAAGGCTGTGGAGCGGCTCGACCGGGGGGATGTGGAAATCAATTTCCAACAGCCCTGGTACAAGGTCGAAGTCGGCCAGTTCAGGGCCGGAGAGGAGGCCGCGGCGCAGGAGCTGGTGGCGTCGGTCAAGAGGCGGGGCTTTCCCCGCGCCCTGAAGGTGCGGGGCGAAGTGACGGTTCCGAAGGAGAACCAATGATCGGAGCCGTGCGAATGATCCCGGTGTTCCTGGTCGCGCACCTGGCCGCGTGCGCGCCCAACTGGGTGGTCTACGACGATCCCGGCCCCGTAGCCGGGCCTGCCGACTCCGTGTATGCAGATCTTTCGCTTGAGCGCGAGCGGGAGCGGCTGCTTCTGCAAGCCCGGTGGCGTCACCTTCGCGCCCTGGAAGAGATCGCCGCCGAGCGGTTCGAGCTGGCTCAAAGGGAGCTCGACAAGGCGTTTTTCACGCTCACGTCCCTGCAGCAGGAGGAGGAGGGTGAAAAAGCGCAGGAAACCCCGTCGGGCGAGCTTCCACCCGCTGCCCCGGTCCCGGTCCGGTATTCCGGGCCGGCGCCGTATGCCGAGGATGTCGACAGCCTCGCGGCCGCGGTGGAGCGCACCTACCTGACGCTGGTCCCCCACCTCGAGACTCTGTCCCCCGACAGCCCGGTATCGATACTGCTGCAGGGATTGCCGGAAGAGCGCATCGAGGACCTTCCTCCCGACGCCAGCCAGATGGTCCGCATCCACAAGGTCACGCCTCGGTGCGACATTCCGACCGACTACAACCCCCGGGTTGCGGCAAGCATCCACTTTTTCCAGACCAAGGGCCGAAAAAGCTACGCCAACTGGATGCGCCGCTCGGGCCGGTACCGCGAAATGATTCTCGACATCCTGCGCAGCGAGGGGCTTCCCCTCGACTTCTTCTACCTCGCCATGATCGAGAGCGGCTTCAACCCGCGCGCCTATTCCAGGGCCAAGGCGGTCGGGTTGTGGCAGTTCATGCTCGGGACCGGACGCCTCTACGGCCTTGACCGGACCCACTGGGTCGACGAGCGCCGCGATCCGGAGAAGGCAACGCGCGCCGCCGCCCGCCACTTGAAGGACTTGTACGGGCAATTCGGAGACTGGCGGCTGGCCGCGGCGGCCTACAATTCCGGAAAGGGGCGCGTTTCGCGGGCGATCGCCAAGGCTGGCAGCCGCGATTTCTGGGAGTTGAAGCTGCCGAGAGAGACGCGCAACTACGTGCCGCTGCTGATGGCGGCGACGCTCATCTCCAAGAACCCGCGGCTTTTCGGGCTGGAGCATCCCCCGGCCGAGACCCCTGCCGACATCGAGCAGGTGCGGCTCTCGGAGCAGATGCACCTGCCGACCGCGGCGCGCCTCATGGGAATCGACTACCAGAGGCTCCGGGACCTCAACCCGGAGCTTCGGCGTCAGTGGACGCCACCCGGGAAACAGTATTCCCTCCGGGTACCGGCCGGGAGCGGTTCCTCCTTGCTGAGGGCCTACGCCCGGCTCCCCGAATCGAAAAAACCCGGGGTCGACCGGTACGTAGTTCGCCGTGGAGACAGCATTTCGTCGATAGCAGCCGCCTTCGGGGTCGGCATTCGCGCCATCGCCGAAGCCAACGGGTTGCCGAACCCCAACCTCATCCACCCCGGACAAAGCCTTATCATCCCCGTGCCCTCCACGACAGGACGGCCCCGCGCCATGGCAAACCCGGCCCCCCCGCAGGGGGGCAAATCCGTGCATACGGTCCGCCGGGGAGAATCGCTTAGCTCGGTTGCCCGCCGGTACGGGGTCGCTGTGGCCGACCTGAAGCGCTGGAACGGGCTGCGGGGGGATTTGATCCGGCCGGGAGACAAGCTGCGGCTCGAGCTTCCCGCATCGGCACAGTCCTCCCATGCCCGTTCAAGGCTTTCGACCCGGGGAAAAACCGTGCACCGCGTCCAGCCAGGGGAAACCTTGTGGGGGCTGTCGCGGCGCTACCGTATCGATCTGGACGACCTGATTGCCTGGAACGGGCTCACCGACTCGACGATCAGGCCGGGGCGGGATCTTGTCGTCGGGTCGCCGGAGGATGGCGGCTTCGACCTCTACACCGTCATCAGCGGAGACACCCTCCACAGCATTGCGCGCCGCTTCGGCACCGACGCGCGTGCCATTGCCCGCGACAACAACATGAGCCAGTCGACGACGCTTCTCACGGGGATGACGCTCAGGGTTCCATCGCAAGTGGACTGACGTCGCTGTGCTCGACCTGGTACGGCAGATCCTGTTCCTGTGCCTGGCGTTCGTGGTACAGACGACATGGCTTCACCACCTCCGCATTTTCGAGGTGTTCCCCGACGCCGTCCTCCTTGTTATCGTCTTCATAGCCCTCCGGTCGGGAGCGGTCAGGGCGACCTTCCTCGCTTTCGGTGCCGGCTTCGTGCAGGATACTTATCTTCCGGCGGAGTTGGGGTTGAACGCCTTGGCCAAGTCGGTCACAGCCTTCGCCGTCGCCACCTTTCGGGGCCGCGTTCTGGCGGATGCGCCGCGAGTTCAGGTGATGATCATCTGCGCTGCCGTCCTCGTGCATGATCTGATTTTCTACGCTGCCCACGGCGGGGTCCCCTTGTTCGAGAAGCCGTATTTCTGGCTGCGTTACGGACCGGGCCGGGCACTCTACACCGGCATCGCCGCCGCTCTCGTGGTGTATCCTCAGCGGGTGTTCCGGCGCCTCCACCTGTAAGTTCAGGCTGAAGCTGAAATGGACCCGGTGACTCACGGAGAGTGGATGAGCAAGTTCCGCGTCCTGATCATCGCGGTCGCCATCCTGTTCACAGTGCTCCTCCTTCGGCTCTTCCATCTGCAGGTAAGGACCTTCGCCGACTACGCCAAGGAGTCGGAGGACAACCGCATCAACCAGAAGCGGGTCAAAGCCCCCCGAGGCCGCATTCTCGACCGGCGCGGGCGCGTCCTTGCCCGCAATCGGGCCTCCTACACCGTCTCGCTGCTCTCCTCGTCGTCGCA
>JAPOZF010000201.1 GCA_026706165.1 Gemmatimonadota bacterium | reverse complement strand
GTCGACGGAGACGGGGCACTCGGACAACTGGTCGGAAGGCACGCCCTTGCCGTTTGCGTCGACAAGGCCCGGGCCAGCGGAACGGCCACAGTGACCGCCTGCCGGTCCCGGCATTTCGGAGCGGCGGGGACGTACTGCCTGATGGCGCTGGAACGGGACATGATCGCTATCTCGATGACCGTTTCCAGCCCTCGTCTCGCCCCCACTGGCGGCACGCGACCGATGTTCGGAACCAACCCGATCGCCATGGGTGTTCCTGGCGATCAGGATTTTCCCCTCGTCATCGATCTGGCCATGAGTTCCATCGCCGCGGGGAAACTGGAACTCGCCGCAGCCGCCGGAGACACGTTGCCCGAAGGGGTGGCCCGCGATCTGAAGGGAGAACCGACAACCGACCCCCTGACCGCTCTCAGTGGAACCATCGTTCCCATCGGGGAGCACAAGGGGTACGCACTGACCATGTTGATCGAGCTTCTCGCAGGCCTTCTGGGTGGTGCCCCCTATTTCGGCGTCGATCGCGGCGCCGTGCCCGAGCACATCCGCGAAAGTGGCATCGGCCACTCATTCATCTGCATAGACCCGGCTCGGTTCATGCCGGCGCCCATGTTCAAAAAGCAGGTAGGTGCCATGGTAGCGGCTGTCAAACGCTCGCCGCGCATGCCCCAGGTCGAGGAAATCTTCGTGCCGGGAGAGTTGGAGGAAAAGCGGCGACAGGATCGTTACGAGAGAGGTATTCCGCTCGCGCCTTCAACACTGTCCCTGCTGCAGGACCTGGCTCGCTCGTGCGGGGTGAATGCAAATCTCTGATTGAAGACAGCCATGGCAATACTGCACCACTCCACCAAAGGGAGCCCGTCGTGAGTGAAACTGTCTTCTCAAAAATCATCCGCGGTGAAATACCCGCTGATATCGTTCACGAAGATGATCGCTGTATTGCGTTTCGCGACATCAACCCCCAGGCACCGGTCCACATTCTGGTCATACCGAAAGAACCGCTGACCGGTATTCAGGGTGTCGAAGAAAAGGATGTGCCCCTGCTAGGTCACCTGCTGCTCGTCGCCAGACAGGTAGCGGCTGCAGAAGGCCTTGCAGCAAGTGGTTTCCGATGCGTCATAAACGCAGGCGCCCATGGAGGGCAGACAGTGGACCACCTTCATATCCACGTGTTGGGCGGGCGCCGGCTGGATTGGCCACCCGGATAAAAAAAGCGGCTTTGAAAGCCGCCTCTCTCCATTCCCTGCTGTTTTGCGAATCGGAAACGCGAACGCTTCGGGGATCTTCACTGTTTGCGGATCGTCACGTACCCTTCGGCAGCGCCCGGAACGGCTCCCTTGACGAACAGGAGATTCCGGTCGGGATCGATCCCTACCACGATCAACCCCCGAGTCGTAACGGCCCGGGCGCCCATGTGGCCTGGCATTTTCTTGCCCTTCCACACCTTCCCCGGGGTTGTTCCCTGACCGATTGACCCGGGATGGCGAACCCTGTCAGGGGTTCCGTGCGAGGTGTTTTTTCCGGCGAAACCATATCTCTTGACGACGCCTGCAAACCCTTTGCCCTTGGTGGTGCCGCTGACCTTAACCCTGTCCCCGACTTCGAACTGACTGACATCGAGCACTTGTCCGACCTCGACCTCGATGACACCCGCAGACCTGAATTCCCGCAGAATGCGCTGGGGGGAAAGGTTGGCCCTTGCCAAATGACCCGTCTCGGGCTTGTTCACCTTGCGCGGGTCGACCTCTTCGAAGCCGAGCTGCACGGCGGTGTAGCCGTTGCGTTCGGTCGTGCGGACATCTACCACGGGGCAGGGACCGGCCGCAACGACCGTGACCGGAACGAGCTCCTCCCTGTCGTTGTAGACCTGGGTCATTCCCAGTTTTTTTCCGATCAGTCCAACCATGCTCGCGAGTATGGCCTGCTGTTTTCCGCCCCGCCCAACGAGGTCAGCCGGCTTTCCAAGTTGGAAAAACTGCACCTCGCGCCACCCCGCGAGATGCATCTAAGTTCCTTGCAGGAAACGAACTTTCGAAGATAGAGGCCGGTTTTCGATTTGGCAAGATGACCACACCAGGCCACCTGACGGTCATGCGCTCCGGGGCGCTCGGCGATTCCGTCCTGACAATGCCGGCGACGACAGCTCTCCGCCGCGAGTTCGGCGACCTGCCGATCCATCTCGTCTTTCCCCGAATGATGGCCGGTGTCGCCCGTTCCGATTCCTTCACTGATGCCGGTGGGACTTCAGTCGCATCCCTTTTCGACCCCGCTGCGGATGTCCCTCCCCCTACGCGCGCAACGCTGGCCGGCAGTTGCTTCCTGCTCGCCTATTCCTCGCGCGGGGCCGAGCTCCGGAAACGCCTTCAACAATTCGTCCCGGGAGAAGTGGTCGTTTGGGATCCACGTCCCCCGGAAGGGTTTTCACAGCACATCACCCGCCACCTGAGCCAACCGCTCAGGGAACTGGGGATGCCGGTTGGAGAGTGGGTGCCGTGCATCGCCCTGGGCCTCGAACAGCGCATGCAACTGGAGCGGGACCTGGGCAAGGACCTGACGGAAATGTTCGGCCGCCCGGAAAGTGGACCGGTGGTCGCCATTCATCCCGGAAGCGGAGGAACCCACAAGTGCTGGCCGAAGCGGTATTTTGCAGAGCTGATAAAGGAGTTGCTTCTCTCAGGGGTCAGGGTCGTGGTTCTCTTCGGTCCGGTCGAAGCCGGGACGCAGGGGGATTTCGGGAAGCCGGCATTCCCAGGCGTCTACAGCATCTGGCCGAAAACGGTGGCGCACCTGGCAGCAGTTCTCAAGCGCGTCGACCTGTTCGTCGGCAACGATTCCGGACCGGGGCACGTCGCCGCAGCCGTGGGGACGCCCACGATCTCCCTGTTCGGTCCGACAAATCCCGATATCTGGAGACCGCTGGGGGCGGACGCCGCTGTCATCGCCTCCCAAGACCAGGGTATGGCTTCGATTCCGGTCGCCGTCGTGGTCCGAACCGTCCTCGGTAAACTGGAGAAAATGCAATGCGTGGCTGGTTCCGAAGGAATCGGGTGAGCAGGCACGCGGAGGCGAACGGTCCCGATTTCACCGCCGACCGCGAGCGAATGGTGCAGTCGCAGCTCGCTGCAAGGGGTATATGCGACCCCACTGTGCTCTCTGCATTCCGGAAGGTTCCGCGTCATCTGTTCGTCGCTCCGGAATACCGCACCCGTTCCTGCGAAGACCACCCTCTCCCAATCGGTTTCGATCAGACTATTTCGCAACCCTTTGTCGTCGCCTACATGCTTCAGGCCCTGGAATTGAGGGGCAGGGAACGAGTCCTGGAAATAGGCACAGGCTGTGGTTATCAGACCGCCCTGCTCGCAGAGTTGTCCGCATCCGTGTACACGGTGGAGTTCATCCCGGAGTTGTCTGACCGCGCCCGAAAAAACCTGGGCCGGCTGACCTACTCCAACATCTCGTTTTTCGTTGGTGACGGAGCCCGGGGATGGCCCCATTCCGCAGGGTCGGAATTCGATGCCATCATCGCTTCGGCTGCTCCCAGGGAGATCCCCCCCAGGCTCTTCGAGCAGCTGAGGCCCGAGGGCCGCATGATCCTGCCTCTCGGATCGCAGAGACAGGAACTCGTTCTGGTGCGGCGGGATGCAGGCGGGGGATACGAACGAAAAACCCTGATGCCGGTTCGCTTCGTCCCGATGCAGAAAGGATGAACCCGCCGGAGACGGGGTCAGTCGACCTCCTGGATGATTTCGATCATCACCTCGGCGGTCCCGGCCGACACCATCTCCAGCTCCAGGGCCGCGGCGAACGACAGATCGAGAACCCTTCCCTCGATAAAGGGTCCGCGGTCGTTCACCTTCACGATCACCCTCCTGCCGTTGGTCAGATGGGTTACCCGTATCATCGTACCCAGCGGCAGCACCCGGTGAGCGGCGGTCAATTTGTACATGTTGAAGGTTTCGCCGTTGGCCGTCTTGCGACCGTGGAACTTCTCGCCGTAGTAGGAAGCCACCCCGACCTGGTAGGCGTTCTTCCTCGAGATCCGGGAAAGGTCGACCGGGTGGGCGGTCTTTCTCGGCTCGGCGATTCGCCCCCCGCCGGCAGACCTGGAGGATGGCGAAACTTCGGCTCCGGTATTCCTGTAAATGGGCTGGGGAGTGCAGGCGGTGACAAGTCCCGACGCTTGGATCCACAAAAGCAGCAGGGATAACAGGTTGTTTCGGATTCCCGTCGACCGCGCGCTGGCCACTGTGGCTGCGTTCCGTCCGAGAGTTACGCCTTCAGAGTTCCGATTATCGAGTTGATGTCGTCGATGCCGTTCTCCTCGCAGTACGCGCGCATGCCGTCGACTACCGCGAGTGCGGCATCGGGGAGAACGAAGGTCGCTGTTCCCACCTGCACACAAGAGGCTCCGGCGATCATGAACTCGATTGCGTCCGTCGCCGTGGATATCCCGCCTGTCCCGATCAGCGGCACGGATACCGCGTTCCGCACCTTCCAGAGCATGGCCAGGGCCACCGGCTTGATCGCCGGACCCGACAGGCCCCCGGTGACGTTGGCCAGCAGCGGCCGTCGCTCCCGCACATCGACGGCCATCCCGACCAGGGTGTTGATCAGCGAAATCGCATCCGCTCCGGCACCTTCCACCGCCCTGGCGATTTCGCCGATGTCCGTGACGTTGGGCGTGAGCTTGGCGATAACCGGCAGCTTCGTAGCCTCCCTGACCGCGGCGATGACCTCTGCCGATGCCTCTGCCCGGCAGCCGAACAGCATTCCCCCGTCCCGCATGTTGGGAGAGGAGATGTTGACTTCCAGGGCCGCGATTCCGTCGAGAGCATCCAGGGCCGCGGCCATCTCGCCGTGAAGCTCTGCCGTGGGAGCGGCGATGTTGACGACAACCGCGGTGTCGAGCTCCCGCAGATAAGGCAGCTTGTCCGCGATGAAACCCTGAAGGCCCGGATTCTGCAATCCGATCGAGTTCAGCATCCCCGCGGGGGTTTCCACAATTCTTGGAGGCGGATTCCCCGAACGGGGCTCGGGGGTGATGGTCTTGGTCACCAGACCCCCAATCCGAGCCAGATCGACGAAGGATTCGAGCTCTTCCCCGTACCCGCACGTTCCCGAGGCCAGGAGCACCGGGTTTCGCAGTCCGATACCCGCAAAACTCGCTGCCAGTTCAACCATTGCCACCCGTGCCGTTTCTGAAGCGCGGCCCCATGCGTCCGCCATTCCTGTTCGTGGGCAATCCAGCGGGGCTATGGGGGGGAGTGGACATTTTCCCAGCCGATTTTGCGAGCATCGTACACCGGGCCGTCGAAGCAGACACGGCTGTAACGGTGGTAAGGGGAGGCGGCCTCGACCCGGGGAACGACGCATCCGACGCATACTCCGAAACCGCAGGCCATGTATTCTTCGAGCGAGGCGAAACAGGGGATGCCGCGAGCGCAGCAAATCTTCGCCACCGCCGCCATCATCGCCGGTGGTCCGCAAGTGTAGACAGTAACGGAGGAAAAGGCGTCGAGCTCCTCGATCAGCAGATCGGTGGCAAATCCCCTCTGCCCGGCGCTGCCGTCGTCGGTCGCAATACGGTGTTCCGAAGCGGCGGAGGACAGCAGCTCTTCCGGCAGCAGTTTCGCCGCCGCCCTCGCCCCCACAAGAAGACGCACATGGTGCCGGGGGCGCAGGCGTTGGCCCAGGAACAGCAGCGGGGGGACCCCGATTCCTCCCCCCACCAGGACCGCGGCGGCCGGCGGATCCGGAAAACCGATCCCCAACGGTCCCAGGCAACGCAACCGATCCCCCTCGCGGGCGCGACTCAGCAGGAAGGTCTTCGGCCCCATATCCTCGAACAGAACCTCGATCGTTCCGGTTCGCGAATCAGCGGCGCTGACACTGAGAGGCACCCTCAACAACGGCGCCACTCCGCCACCCACCTGCAGCTGGACAAACTGGCCGGGAGCGACTTTTGCGGCCGCCTCCGGGTGGGAAAGTCGGAGGCGGTAGAAGTCGGCGGCTACCTCCTCATTGGACTCGACCAGCACCCCCGGGTCCGAGGGAGCCGTGAATTCGCTCATTCGGCTTCTTCTGGACCGGATTGGGAACCCGCCGCCTCCTGCCGAACAGGCGGAGACGGGGTCTCGACAATTACCGCGTCATTCGCGGCCACCCTCTCACGGGGTACCGAGTCTTCCGAGCCGCCTCCTCCCGCTACTGACTCAGAGGTCAGCCCCTGATCGCTGCGGCCGGCGGGGAAAAACGGGATCGCAATCTCCACCCATACCTCCACCTTTTCCTCGTCCCTGTCTACCGCGGGAAAAAAGACGTAGCCGCGCGCTGCCTCGAGAGCCTCCGGGACCAATGACTCGTCCCCGGCAAAGACCTCGACGGCCGCAGGTTTCCCATCGACGGTGACGAGGAAATCGACGATGACCTCCGCCGAGTCCACTCCGGCGTCGGCAGGCAGAAGCGGCAAGGCGCTTTTTCGGACAACCGGCTCCTCGCGCAGGGGAAGGAGTGACCTGGGCGGAGCAAACAGATCCTCCGGCGGTGGCATGGGCAGGTCGATTTCTTCCAGAGTCGACATGCCGAGGTCCTCGGATTCCAACAAAGCGGGGAACTCGTCCCTCAAGGCGGTTACCGCCGGGTTGTCCCGGTCCTTGCGAAGGATCTGGCGCAGATAGTGGTTGGAGGAATCGGCGCGGCCTTCCCGGGTGTGAAGAACGAACAGGCGGTAACTGATGCCGACCAGGTTGCCGCGCATGCGCAAAGCCTCGCGATAGTAGTCGAGGGCGTCGTCGTAGTAGGCCCCTTCCCAGGCTAATTCTCCCAGCCCGAACAGGGCTTCCGGCCTGCGCTGCTGCTCCTCGAGACAGAGCTCGTAAAATTCCCGCGCCGTTTCCAGGGCTCCCCGGCGATGGGCGCGCAGTGCAAAACCGAGGTATTTTCGCGCCAGCAGCACCGAGT
Source organism: Gemmatimonadota bacterium (assembly GCA_026706165.1). Next base: position 1,885 of record JAPOZF010000201.1, on the reverse strand, counting down.
CCGCCGTGTCCGGCTCGACGGCGATCGTCGTTACCTGCTCACCCGGCTTTTCCCCTGCCCGGAGCGTAATGAATTCCCGCTCCAGCTTGTCCAGCAGGCCCTCGGTGCGCGCCTCTTCGCGCTCGAGCGCGTATGCCGCAATCCCGGTACCTGGAAACTCAATCTTGATTCGCGCGTACCTGCGCTCCGCCTCGGACGTGTCACCGGCGACGTTTTCAAAGGTCCAGGCGGTCAGCCACAGCGCCTTCGCTCCGGACTCGGTTGCCGGGAATTCGGCGATCAGCTGGTCGAGCTCGGGCATGTAGCGGTCGAGAGAGGCGATGTTTTCCAGCCGGATCTCCTCGATGCGTTCGTACTCCTCCAGGGCGCGCTCTTCCGCGGTGATATCCTTCTCGTCCCCGAGGAGCTCGCGAGCAGCATTCGCATGTTCCGTCAGCGGAAAATCCTCGGCCAGCTTGTGCAACCAGGGGGCCGCGGACTCCTCGTCCCCCTTCATCTCGATTTGGATCCAGGCGACGCTGTAAAATGCCCTGGGAACCTGGTGCGATTCCGGGAAACGCCGCGTGAATTCAAGGTAGAAATGGATTGCCGAGTCCGGCATGGCGAGGCGGTCCCGGTAGATCTCGGCGACCGTCAGAATAGTCTCGTCCAGTTTTTTCCGGGGATCCTCCCACTTCTTCCTTCCTCCCGACACCGAGGTCCGGGAACCGGGAACCCCCCCCTCATCCTGGTCTCGAACAGGCGTATCTTGCGCCACCTCCGGCAATTCGGCACTCGCCAGGGCTTCGTCGACCTCCCGACCCGAGGTTCTGTCCGCGGGTCCGGTTGCCGCGCCCGCCACTTTGGCGCTGTCTGCAGGCAGCACGGGGGGGTTCTCGAAATCCGGGATTGGTCGGTCGACTGCGCGGTCCGTGAAGGCGGTGTCTGACGACGCTGTTGTTTCACCGGCAACTGAGGCGCTGTCGGATGTGGCGGCCAGAGCCAGGGCCGCCGGATCGGCGGCTGCAGCGTCCACGGCATCCAGTGAATCGGCCACATGGATCTTGTGCAGCAGTTTTTCCACCTCGACGAGGTCGGACAGGGTTTCCTTCGCAAGCTCGGCGGCCTCCGAGTTCCTCTTCTCCGTCGACACGGTCTCCAGGTATTCCCGGGCCCCCACGCGGTCGGCGTTGCGGCTCAAATAGATGAGGGCCGTGCGGTAAACCGCCATCGCCGAGGCGTCGGTCTGGGGAAAATCATCGCGGATCCGGGTGAATTCACGGAGGGCTTCTTCCGGCAAGCCCTGATCTTCGTAGTACTGACCGATCAGCAGGCGGGTCTGTCCTTCAAAGGTTCGGAAACTCCCCTCCCTGAGCAGCCGCAAGTAGGTATCCTTTGCCTTCTCGACCTCTCCCATCTGGTAAAACAGGCGGCCCTGTTCAAGGCGCGCTCTGTACTCCACCCGTTTCCCGGGAGATTCCCGCAACACCTCCGAAAAGGCTTCCGCCGCGGTAGCGAACAGGGAGGAGTCCTCCAGTGCGACTGCGGATTCACCCAGTCGGAGCCAGAGTTCGGCGCGGTTCGCCGCTTTCGGGAACCCTTCCAGGGTCGATCTGTATTCCTGGATGGCGGAGGCATACTCTTCCTTTTCGAATGCCATTTCGCCGAGGCGCATACCGGCGAGGGCGGCCATGTCCGCGTCCCCGGCGGTGGAAAGGGCGCGATAAATACTGCGGGCCTCCGCATCGGCACCCTGGCCCTCCAGGCATAACCCGCGCCAGTACCGGGAACGGGTGAAGTACTCGCTTTCGGGAAAGTTGGTCTCGAGATCCCTGAACGACCTTGCGGCATCGCGGTAGTGGCCCTGCCAGTAGAACGCCCTGCCCAGAAGAAACATGGCGTCGTC
>JAPOZF010000331.1 GCA_026706165.1 Gemmatimonadota bacterium | reverse complement strand
CCTTCACCACCTCGTCCCGTTCCTATGAAACCGAGGCGCAAAGTGAAATGCACTCCCGCGGAAAGTTACGCCTGGTGGACAGCCAGTTCCCGGTGAACGTGCCGTTGCGCGTGGCGGATATCGATACGACCGGTTTCGAGCCCTACTACTTCGTGGGCGAGAGCGATTTCTACGAGCGCATCGACGCCAGCCTCGGCGAGACCTTCCAGTACGGTCCGTACTTCCGGAACATCAAACGTGTTCTGTGGGAAGGCAACTCGGCCGACTACCTTTTCGACGTCGAAATGGATGAGCAGTTATGGACGACCGGCCGCCAGGAAGGGTATGTCGCGAACCCGGCGCTGCTCGACGGAGGACTTCAAATTTTTCTCTATCATCTGCTCCGCGCGACGGACATCTTCGCCATGCCGCGGCGCGCTCAAGGAGTGACGTTCCTGCGTCCGCCGACCGGTCCGCGTTTGACCTGTTACGTGAAGAAGGAGAAAGACTGGGCGGACGTGAACGAACTGGGGCAGTTCACGGAACGGCGCGGCGAACGATCCGGGGGCAGCATCCGATTCTACGACGGAGACACCGGAGACCTGGTTGCGTGTATCGACGCGTACGTCTCGTTCAACTCCAACCCGCGCTGGAATGACCTGCCCCGCAGCAAGCACGTGGTCTCGTGGCAGCCCAAGTTCGTGGAAGAAGCGCAGTCTTTGTTGAACGGCCCGCCGGGCGGCGAGATCGAGCCCGCGGCGCTGATCGCCGGCCTGGAGCAGCCTGCCGGCGCCCCCCGGGCTTGCCACGTCATGGAAATCGCGGGCGGACGGACCCCGGAGCAGACCGTCCTCAAACAATGTCTCGACCATTTGGCCGGCGAAAACGCTCAAACCGAGTACTGGCTGATGGGCGCCACGGAGGAGCAGGTCCATGCCCACTACGACGCGTTTCATGGCCAGGATGCCGTCCTGCGCTTCGCCCGCCTGGATCTCGCATCAGACCAGGCGCCGGAGTTGGACACCGGCCTGATACGGCCGCATGCCGCGGACCTCCTGATGCTCCATGATGATGCTCGGACGTTCGGACCGGAACATTGGCGCCTGCTGCGCCGGCTGGCGGTCCCCGGCGGCTTGGCGCTGGTGGTCCAGGGCAATGGATCATCGATTGAGCCGGACGCCGGCTGGACCACGGTGCGGGCCGGCCGGAGGACGACTCTGTTGCAGGCGCCGGACCTGAACGCAAACCCGCCCGAACCGCACCGGCTCGCCGGGCCGCGTTGGGTCATCGGCGAACCGGACAGCTTGGCGGCCGAGTGGTTGGAATTCCTCGATGCGTCTCAGGCGGTCCCCATTTCCTACTCGGAACTGGAGGCCGACCGAGTCGGCGATCTCGCCGACTGGCCCGGAGCGGCCGGTCTGGAAGCGATCGACATCATCTGCGGCGCCGACCCGGAAGACCCGACCGGACAGCAGTTGGTGAGGCGTCTGGTCTCTTTCGTCAAGGCGTTTGTCCCCTTCCGCGTGGAGCACGCACGCCGCCCCTGCCGCCTGACCGTGGTGACGCGCCGCGCCGTGTTGGACGTGACGGAACCGCGTGGCGGTGCCGTGTGGGGAGCCTTTCGCAGCATCAGCCAGGAGGTCGCCGCGGACGTGGGCGAGGAAGCCGCCATCGATTTTCGGCTGGTGGATCTGGGCGCCGCCGAGGATCTGAAGACGCTGGCCTGGCTCGACGAGTGCGACCTGCGCGAGCGCGAGTTGGCGGTACGCGGCAACCGGGTGTGGGCGCCGCGTCTGATCCACGTTCGGGAGCGGTCTCCTCTGGTGCCGGCGGGGGAGAATTCGACATACCGGCTGACCCTGGACAATCCAGGCCAGGTGGGCGGTCTGCAGATGAAGACCTGTGAACCCGTCCCGCTGGGGCCGTACGACGTGGAGGTCGACGTGGCGGCGGCGGCGCTCAACTTCCGCGACGTCATGGTGACGCTGGGGTTGCTTCCGGCACTCTCCTACGAGCGATCGGCCCTGGGCCGCTCGGTGGGGATTGAGGCGAGCGGTGTCGTACGCCGCGTCGGCCCTGCAGTGCGCACCTGCAGCGTCGGCGATGCCGTGGCCTTTACCCAGGGCGGCTGCATCACCAATCGAGCCGTGGTCAAGGATTACCTGGTGTTCGTCAAATCTCCGTCTCTGAGCATGGAGGAGGCCGCTTCGGTGCTTTCGGTTTATGTCACCGCCTACTATTCCCTGGTGTATCTCGCACGCCTGCGAAAAGGCCAAAGCGTGCTGATCCACTCCGCCATGGGCGGTGTCGGCCAGGCGGCGATCGCCCTGGCGAAGCACGCGGGGGCCGAAATCTACGCCACGGCCGGAAGCGAGGGCAAACGCCAACAACTGCGCGAGATGGGCGTGCGAGCGGCCTTCGATTCCCACAGTTTCGACTGGTTCGAAGGGGTCATGGAGGCCACTGGCGGCGAGGGAGTGGACGTGGTCCTGAACTCCCTGTCCGGACGTCACATCGCCCTCTGTCTGGAGGCTTTGCGGCCGGGTGGATGGCACTGCGAGATCGGCAAGGTGGACATCTATGCCGACAGCGCCCTCAGCCTGAGCGTCTTCCGCAAGAACCTTCGCTTCGCGGCCATCGACATCGACCGCCTGATGAACGACGACCCGGGGTTGGCGCGTGAGCTTTCCCAGGAGTGCATGAATCTGCTGGATCAGGAGGCCGTGCCGCCATTGCCGATCACCTGCTTCGAATATGGCGAATATGCCCGGGCGCTGCGCCTGATGACCACCGGCCGGCACACGGGGAAACTGGTCCTGAAAGCTCCGCCGGAGCCCGGCTTCCCGATCGTCGATCTGCGCCCGTATCTCGACCCGGAAGCGACCTATCTGGTCTCAGGCGCTTTCGGCGGATTCGGCCGGCTGTTGCTGCCGTATCTGGCGGCCGCGGGAGCACGCCACGTCACCCTGATGGACCGCGACCCGCAGCGCCGGCGTACTGCCGACTGGATCCGGAAGACCAGCGCCTTGTGGTACCTCACCGAGGAGATCGAGATCGACGTCGTCCCGGGAGATGTCGCCTGCGAGGCGGACGTCCGGCGGTGTGTGGACGAGTTGGATCGACCGCTCAAGGGCGTGTTCCACCTCGCGGGCACGTTGGACGACTGCCTGTTGGCCGACCTGACGCCCGAATCGCTGGCCAAGGTATTCGCGCCGAAAGCGTGCGGCGCCCTCAATCTCCATAACGCGACAGCCGATTGCGCCCTGGACCATTTCGTCATGTTTTCCTCCGTCGCCTCGACGTTCGGCAACCCGGGTCAGATCAACTACAGCGCCGCCAACGGGTTCCTGGACGGGCTGGCCTCTTTCCGCCGCCGCGAAGGGCTGCCTGCTCTCAGCTACAACCTGGCCGCGGTCGCCGAGGCCGGCATGGCCTCGCGCAATCTGCACGTACTGCGCATCACCCGGTCATCAGGCATGCCTCCGGTCAGCGCCGATTTCTCCATCAGCAATCTGGACTACGCCATGCGCAGTACAAAAGACCGGGAGCACCTCATCACCGCCGTCTTCTCCCGTCCGCCAATGACGGTCGACTCGCCCGATTACATGCGCACCGGACGGGTGCTCAGCAACGCGGACGCATTCTCGGTGGATGTGGGCGGCCAACTCACGCTGGACACCGTAGTGACGCAGATCGCGGGAAAGGTGGCCGAATTGTGCGGCCACGACGAGGGCGGTCCGGAAGAACCGTTGTCCAGCTTCGGCCTGACCTCCATCTCGGTCGCCGAGCTCGGAGCGTTCATACGGATGCAGTTCAACTATCAGGTCAGTGCTCTGGAACTGATGACCACCGCCTCCTCTCTCTCGCTGGCCCAGGACATCATCCATGGAAAGCAGGATGTCGAGGAGGACGAGACGAAAACGGCAACGGCCGGACGCGACGATGTCGCCCGCGTTGCCGGGCAGCACGTCCGCCGTGCGCCCTCGGCTTTCGCCAACCGGATCGAAGACCACTTCCCGCAGGATCTCGGCGTCGAACCGGGCTCCTTGGCGGAACTCGCAACTCGCTGAATCCGACAGGCCAGTTCGGAATCCACACCATTGAGGAACAAGACGTGACTGAATTCTCCTCGCCCGACACCAAAATACCGCCGCTCGTTGGAACGTTGCCGCCGCAGTGTCAGAAGGACGTCGAGATCATGCGCCGGTCCATCCGCGCCGTGATCAGACAGGAGCCGCCGGCCGACCCGGTGTCCCCGGCCGAATTCCGAGAGGTCTTGCTGACGGGCGCGACCGGCTTCATCGGCCGATTCTTTCTGCGCGACCTCCTTCAACAGAATCTCCGTCTGGTCGTGCACTGCCTGGTCCGGGCCGACAGTGAAGAGCATGGATTCGAGCGCCTGCGCGCCGCCCTGCAAGAGGCGGACCTCTGGGAGGACACGTTCGCTCCGCGGATCCGCGCGGTGGCCGGGGACATCGGCCAAGTCCGATTCGGTCTGAGCGCAACCGAATTCAACAGCTATTGCCAGCGGATCGACGCCGTCTATCATCTTGCGGCCGATATCAATCTCTCTTCTTCCTACCTGGCTATCCGGGAACTCAATACGCTCAGTGTCGGCAATCTGATGGAACTCTGTCTGCGCAGGCGCTTCAAGCACCTGTTCTACGCCTCGACCATGGGCGTGTTTCCGCAGTATTTCTACTCCTTCGCACGCGAATTCAAGGACAGACCCATCGGCCACCAGGCGCAACCGGATCTCGACACGATGAAGCGAGAGTTTCCGATCGGTTTGTTGGGGTATTCGTGGAGCAAGCTGGCAACCGAGCAGGTCCTTCTGTTTGCGCAGCAGGCCGGATTGCCGTTGGCGATATTCCGGCTGCCACATGTCAATATCTCCAGTACGGGTTTCGTCCGGGCAAGCGACCTGGCGGTGAAGATATTCGCTGCCGCGCTGGAGTCCGAAACCATCCCGGAAGGACTCAACTTTCGATCCGGCCACGAGGCGGTCGATACGCTGAGCCGAGCCTGCACGGCCATCTCCTTGAATCCCGAACGGCGTTTCACCATCTACCATTGTTGCAACCCCCAACTGGACTATTACGACCTCGAATTCGCCGATTTCGGGACCTATCTGCCGGAGGTGTCCTACGAGTCGTTCAAGCGTGCCTGCCAGGCCATGGAGAACTCGGCCCTTCACGGACAATGGGCGGTGCTCGATCATTTTGCGAAGTATTGGTTCAGCCAGGACAAACCGCAGCACCGGTTTCCCATTTCGGACCGTGCGCTCCGGGAGGACTGCCCGCACCGGATCCAATGGCCGGGGGTGCTGACCAAGCTTCGACACTCCTACCAGTGGGTCATGGACCACCAATGGCAATGGCCCCATCCCATTTCACAGGGCCGCTTGGACTTCGACGGCCTGATCTCACGGGCGGAGCGCTACGCCGAGGACCACGGAGTCTCTTTCGATCAGGCGTATCCCGCCTGGATGTGTCGAAACCTTGAGCAATTGGTACGCGCGGTGCGAACTTCCGAGGTCAGACTGCTGGAGGACAAGCTTCCTGGACTGGTCTTCGACTTCAGCCGTCTCCTGCGGAATAACGCCGGGTTTGCCCGGGAACGGATGCAGTACCCGGAAATCGAAAGGGAAGAGATCACGCGACCGGTATTCATCGTCGGGATCAACCGAACCGGCACCACCTACCTGCATCGCCTCATGGCCCGGGACCCGCGATTCTGGTCGTTGCGGGGCTATGAGTACGCCGGGCCGGTCTTGCCAAAGGAGGAATACGCCACGATCGGCGGTACACCGGAGGACCCACGCCGGGCGCGGGTCAAGGAAATGCTCGAATCGTCCCGGGTGATCGAAGTCTTCAAAGGAGTTCACGACTTCGACATCGACGAACCGGCAGAGGACTTCCCGATCTTGAACATGGCCTTCGGCGCATGGACCTCTACCGTTCGATTTCATATCCCCGAATTCGGCCGGTGGCTGGCTGCCACCGGTTCGCGGCATGCCTATGCCCACCACCGCCGAATCATGCAGCATTACAATTGGCAGCGTCGGCAACGGACGCCTGGTCACCGCGGGCAATGGTTGTTCAAGATGCCCTTTCACCTCATGGAGCTGGAGACCCTGGTCGAGACCTATCCCGACGCCCTGTTCATCCAGACGCACAGAAGCCCCAGCCAGTTCATGGGGTCTTGGAACAGCTTTGTGGAAAAGGCCCGCTCACTTTCCGTCCAACCGCAGCCGCGGGAAAGCCTCGGTGCGGAGTTGTTGGAATTTATGAGCGGAATGATGGAAAGGGGCGTGAAGTTCCGGGAAGCCCATCCCGAACTGGAACATCGCTGGCTGGACGTAAACTACGTCGATCTGGTGGAGGATCCGCTGGCCGTGGTGCACAGTATCTACGAGCGGTTCAACTGGCCGCTCAAACAGTCGGTCCTGAGCACCATGGACGATTGGCTGTTCCAGCAAGCGCAGCATCGCCGCAAGCAGCCGAAACACCGTTACGATCTGGCGGACTACGGCTTGACTTCCGAGGAGGTCAACGCTGCATTCTCGGGATACGGGGACTTTCTTACCCGCAGGGGAATTCGCAATCCCGATGCGTGATCTGGTGCCGTAAGCGCCGTTTTCGCGGCCTTTCAAATCACATCGGCACGACCGGCAGCGTTGCCGCTAATCCGTCTTGGCGATGACCTCGTCCAACGCCTTCTCAGCCGAGTTGAACATCTCCTCAAGAATCTTTTGGCGCCGGGTTCTCAAACGCTCGACGAACCGCCACAGGGCATTCGTAATTCCGGCGATCGCCGCCTCCCGGGCCTGGAGGGAAAGGGTTCTGTCGTTCTTGTATTCGTATTTTTCGATTGTGAAATTGGCAATATCCCGGATGTTCTCACCGACGATATCGAAGTTGACCGCGCGCTTCGTCGGGATGGTGCTGGCCGCCTGAGTTGCCGCCCGGTCGCTTTCGAAGCCTGTCACCCCCGTGATGGCTTCGATTGCCGCCCCCTGGGATTCGTGCACCGGGATAATCTGATCAAAGCCGCTGACCGTGACGATGTCGCGGATCGAACTGGAGAGGTTGCAGATGCCGAAGGCCTTTCCCGGTTCGTTGAACTTCTTGGCAATGACCAGGCAGACGCGAAGGCCCGCGCTGCTGATGTAGCCCAAGCGCGCAAGATCCAGAATCAGGGCGCCCTCTTCGGGATCGATACCGGACTCCAGGATGTTCTGGCATTCGAGGTAGTTGCTTCCGTCAATGCGTCCGACCGGCATCGCGATCAGAATTCCTGATCTTCGGCTCCATTTGATTAGTGGTGGCATGGTTTTCTCCTTGAAGTCTTCGCTGATAGATGACCACATCATAGCACCTGCCCCGGCCGGCTCATACCCACCTCAAGCCCAACGCCCAACGGAATCTGCAGCGCTTGTCTGCCGTGTCCGGTTCTGATATCGATTGGAAGTCCGGCACGGGAATAGACTTCATCGATGTGCCGCGGACGAGCGAGTCGAGGGGGAGTTGGACAGAGTGGAACCCGGTTGTCTCGACTATCGCCTCACCGCAAAGGAACGACGAAAGTTCGAACAGGAGGGCTATTTCATCGTTCCCGATGCCCTGCCGGCGTCGTTGGTCGGCGATCTGGCCGCGGTAGTCGACCGGCTCGATCACCGGCATCGCCAGACAAACGGCATTGATGCCGGAGAGATGATCCATATCCTGGATTTCATCGGACGCGACGACCTGTTCCTCCGATTGCTGGATTGGCCTCTGACGTTCCCCAAGGTGTGGGGGATCCTCGGCTGGAACATCCAGCTCTACCACACCGACATGATCATTACACCGCCCAGACGGGTTCGACCGCCCGGGAAGAAACGGCTGGAGTGGCACCAGGACAGCGGCCGCCTGAACCTGGAGTTGGAAGGCGATCCCCGGCCGCGGGTCTCATTGAAGATCGGCTTCTTCCTCACGGACACGTCGCAACCCGGTTGCGGCAACTTCACCATCGTGCCCGGAAGCCACCGGCGCAACCGATTGGCCCTGCCTGACGACGGTGTCTCCGACCCGGCCGACGCCCTGACCGTCTGCGTCCCGCGGGGGACTGCGGTCTTCTTCGACCGGCGGCTCTGGCACTCGGGCAGTCCCAACGATTCGGACTGGACGCGGAAAGTCCTGTTCTACGGTTACAGCTACCGCTGGCTCAGGCCCCGGGACGACATGACCGTAGGTCACCTGATGGATCGCTGTGGCCCCATTCGCCGGCAGCTCCTGGGCGCCGGCACCGGCGGCATGGGTTACACCTCGCCCGGACCCGAGGATGTTCCCCTCAAGGCCTGGATGGAACGGCATCTGCCGGCGGAGGCCGTGCCCGATTAACTGTTGCCTCGCCGCGGGACGCTGGCAAAGGTCGTAGCTAAAGGGTATATTGTCGGTCATCGCGTTGACGGCGCTGCTCGTGCCGGAGCATCGTGAGCCGTCGGACCGCTTGATGGCAAAGGACGTTTTCTCCGGGGAGTGCCCATGTTGCAAGATCGTCGATCATTTCTGAGGGCCGCCGGGGTAGGCTTGGCTCTCCCGTGGCTGGAGTCGATTCCCGGCGTGGCGGCCGCGCCGGTGGGAGACGTTGCGGCCGGGGTGCCAATCCGTTTCCTGGCGACTTTCTTTCCCTTGGGCGTCAACACCCATGAGTGGGGCGCCTCCGGCGAGGGCTCGACCCTCGCCCTCAAGCCGACCCTGGAGCCCCTCCGGCCGATCCAGCACAAGGTCAACATCCTGCAGGACCTTTCCCATCCCCACTTGAAGAAGCTGCGGGGACACGCCGGGAAGGTGGCCTCCTTGTACACCGGCGAGCCGGGTGGACGGGACCACAGCCGCGCCGGGATCTCCATCGATCAGCACATCGCCAACCGGATCGGGCACCAGACCGAGTTTCCGTCTATGGC
>JAPOZF010000332.1:8261-8935 GCA_026706165.1 Gemmatimonadota bacterium | reverse complement strand
GAGCGGTTCGAGCGGGGGGCGGGCGTTCGGCGTGCCCGACGGGGGCATGGCCAGCCTGATGCCGGTTTCTTCGGCGATGGAAACAAGCTCCCCGTACAGGATGCAGAACCTTTCCCACCAGTAATCGAGCTCTTCCGGCGCCGGCGGAGGGGGCGGATTGCGGGTCATCGCCAGGCTTTCCCCGCGCGACTCGTAGCCGCCGCGGTGCTTCGAGCGGTAGCGGGTCATCACTTCGGGGAAGGTGTCCCCGGCGACGCGCTGTCTGGCGATCGGGACTCCCGCCTCGGCGAACACCCGCAGCGCCCGGCAGCTGTTTTCCAGCTCCTTTCCGCCGCCGTCCCGGTCCTTCATGAACTCCTCGGTGATGTCGGGAAGGGTGACGCGGTTGATGTCCATTCCCCAGGACCGGATCCTGCGGCGGATCCGGGCGACCTCGTCGAGGTCGGGGTAGCCCTGCTCCTTTACGCCGGGGAACCAGTCGCCGCCGCCGAAGTCGAGGCAGTCGACCCCGAGCTGCGAGGCTCTTCGCAGGTGGCTTTCGGAGGTGTCGCCCCAGATGGAAATCCGCATGGCGGCTCGCTGTGACCTTTCAGTTTTCGGGAGGCGGCAGAGCAGCGGGCACGTCGCGCCGCGACAGGCTGCCTGTTCCCATGCTCAGGCGGGGCGGTGAGATT
>JAPOZF010000332.1:0-8251 GCA_026706165.1 Gemmatimonadota bacterium | reverse complement strand
CCGCGGTTTCAGGCCGTCCGGATTCTCTCTCTTGCCCCGAGGGAGCAGCAAGATAACTTGACCGGAATCGATCTACAACCGGCGGAAAACGCCAGAAACGGGTGCGGCAGAATGACCGGGAACGGCTGCTACGAGCTGGAATTCGAGGTGCGGGACTACGAGTGCGACCTGCAGGGGATCGTCAACAACGCCGTCTATCTCAACTACCTGGAGCACACCCGCCACCGGCAACTGAAGAGCCTCGGAATCGACTTCGCGGCCCTGCACGAGCGCGGCTGCGATCTCGTGGTCACGCGTTCGGAGATCGACTACGAGAGCCCGCTGCGCAGCGGCGACCGCTTCGTCGTGCGCTCGCGGATGCGCCGCCAGCGGCGGGTCCGCTTCCAGTTCGAGCAGGAGATCGTCAAGCTGCCGGGACAGGAGCGGGTGCTGCGGGCGGTCATTACCGGCACCGGCGTGATCGACGGCAGGATCGCCCTGCCCCCGGAACTGCAGCAGCTGCCGGGATAGCTGTCCCGGCGAAGGCGCCGCCCCCCCGGCCCGCCACCCGCCGAGGCGCCTGCCGTCCCCCCGGCTTCGGGGAAAGCGGCCGCATTCCCAACCCGACCTGACAGGAGGTCCCGAATGAAAGAGAAAACCTGGCTCTGGTGTCACCCGACTGGAGCTCACGACGGGCGCTGGAACCTGCCCGCTTCCTCGGCGACTCCGGGGGAGGCGCTGCGCTATTTCGGCATCGAGAACGCCATCTACGTCGTCTTCAACAACCTCCCGCAGCCCCCCTTCGCTCCCCACGTCGGTGACCTGGACGAGGCGCGCCGGCTGGTCTGGTCGATCGTCGGCGATACGAGCAGCGACCGCAACGACGGCGGCTCCGACCTGGAGCCGGTGCTCGAATTGGCCCGCGACTGCCCCAACCTCACCGGAGCGATCACCGACGATTTTTTCCTTTCGCAACCCGGCCCCGGCGGGGAGCAGGCGCGGCTTTCGTTCGAGGAGTTCGCCGGCTGCGGCGACGCCCTTCGGCAGTGCGAACCGGGACTGGAGCTGTGGACGGTCGTCTACGACATGATCCTCGGCCGGCCCCTGAAGCCGTACCTCGACCTGTGCGACGTGGTGACCTACTGGACCTGGGAGGCGAGGAATCTCGTCGATCTCGAGGAGAGCTTCCCCGCGGTCGAGGCGATGGCCCCGGACTGCCGCAAGCTTCTCGGCTGCTACATGTGGGACTACGGCTCCGGAGGGGCGGAGGTTCCGCTCGAGCTGATGAAGATGCAGTGCCGCCTCGCCGAGTCGTGGATCGAGTCCGGGCGCATCGAGGGGATTGTTTTTCTGGCGGGCAATCTCCTCGGCACGGGAACCGCGGGGATCGAGTACGTCAGGGACTGGCTCGCCGACCGCTAGCGCCGCGGCGGGCAATTTCGGCGGAGAAAACGGGAAACGTCTTCGATCTCCCAGCGGCGTGATCGCCGGTGCAGTCGCTGGCTCAACGTGGCCGGCAAGTCTGGCGCCAACCTCGACCGCTTTCCAGCACCCGCTATGGCGGGGTGTGCGGCGCCGCAGCTGAACTCGTCGACAACGGCGGCGGCGGGCAGGCGACTGGCGCACCGCTCCTTTCCACCCAGCCCTCGAGCCCCCCGGGGAACCCGGAGCTTCCCGCCCCCCGGGGTGTCCGGCCTCCCTGGGGCGACGGACAATCGAACCGAATCCGGCCGCCCCGCCCCGCGGTCCGGATCGCCGCTTCAGTTTGCCCTCGCCGCGGAAGCTGCCGCCGCCACCTGTTCGCGCCAGTCCACCGGCACGCGCATGCGGCCCTCGTTCTTGCGGTCGAACAGCAGGAACCCCTTGTCGAGGCCGTGCCGGAAGAGGTCGCGGGTGAGCTGGACGTCGTGGCGGCAGTACTCCTCGATGAGGTCGAGGCGGCCCTGCTTCCACCAGCGCAGCGCCTGCAGGCCGTCGGCGGTCTTGCGGGCGTTGAGGGTCGCCGCGGCCAGGCCCTGGAGACTGACGCGGTAGTTGAGGTGGGCGTGCACCTCGCGCAGGATGTCGAGGGTGTTGAGCTCGCGGAAGTCGCAGCGGGAGTAGCCGCGCAGGACGCTGTAGTCGAAGCCGAGGACGTTGAAGCCGACGACGAGGTCGGCTCTCTGGAGCAGCCCGATCAGCTCGTCGATGCGGTCCTCGAAGTAGGTGATGAAGCGGTCCTCGCGGCTGTCCCAGGCGATGCCGCACGACACCCGCATCAGGCTGGTCTTGTTCCAGCCTCCCACCTCGGCGGCGCTGAGCTGGGTTTCGAGGTCGAACACCACGACGTGCGGGCTCTCCTCCGTTCCGGGAGGGTCTTCCTCTTCTTCCCGGTCTTTTTCCAGCTCCCAGTCGGCGAACAGCGGCGGCTCTTCCTCGACGGCGCCGACCGCCAGCGATTCCTCGTCGAGGCTGCGCCGTCCGGTCAGCAGCTCGAGCAGGTGGATGCAGCCCGCCTTGTCGAGGGGGTGGTTGCCGGCGCCGCAGGTGGGGAAGTGGATGCACGAGGGACAGCCCTCGGCGCAGTCGCAGCCGGCGACCATTTCGAGGGTGAGGGAGAACAGGCGGTCGAGCATGTCGTACCCGGTCTCGGCGAGGCCGATGCCCCCCGGGTACTGGTCGTAGATGAAGACGGCGCCCTTTCCCAGCTGCGGGTGCAGCGGGTAGCAGATGCCGCCGACGTCGGTCTGCTTGCTCAGCGCCAGCAACGGGAACAGCGACTTCACGGCGTGCTCGACGGCGTGCAGGGAGCCCATGTGGTGAAAGCCGCGGCGCTTGAGCTGCTTCTTGAAGGAGGCGTCCATCTCGATCCAGAAGCCGACGGTCTCGAACTGCTGGACCGGGCTTTCGAGGGGGTGGCGGCCGAGGATGGCCTGGTCGCCGACGCGCACTTTCTCGAAGGCGATAACCTGTGAGCTGACCAGCAGCCGGCCGAGCCTGGCCATGTACCCGTGCATCGGCCTGGCGCGCAGCTCTTCGATGATCTCCGTCTCCTTTTCGTACTTGGGCCGGGTGTACCAGGGGACGTCGACCGCCTCGGCCTCGATCTGCCGTTTGGCGGGATTGCGCTCGCCGATCAGGTACTGGCGGCCTCGGTGCAGGTAGATGGCCCCCTCGTAGCACTCGCCGTAGAGCTGTCCGCCGCTCACCGAGCCTATGGTCCGCCGCCCGTGCACGATGTTCCACGACTCGCCGATGGAGCGCATGCTGACCAGGCGGTGCGGCTGCCGGCGCGCCGCGAACCAGGCGTCGCCGTCGGCGCTGCGCAGCAGCGTCCCCGCGGCGGTGAGTTCGTCGAGGGCTTCGCGGTAGCCGTCGATGGCGTACTCGGGTTCGTCGGCCGTGAGCGGCAGCTCGCGGGCCGCGCAGGCGAGGTGGTCCTGGAGGATGTAGCGGTTCGAGGGGTCGGCGACGGCGTTCTCGACCCGGCGCTGGAAGAGGTGCCGCGGGTGGGCCATGAAGAACTGGTCGAGGGCGTCGCGGCCGGCGATGAGGAGCACCAGCGACTCGCGCCCGGAACGCCCGACGCGCCCGGCGCGCTGCCAGGTGTTGACGATGCTCCCCGGGTAGCCGACGAGCACGCATACGTCGAGCCCCCCGATATCGATGCCGAGCTCCAGCGCCGAGGTCGAGACCACCCCGAGCAGGTCGCCGGAGACCAGCCGGGCTTCGATCTCGCGGCGCTCCTCCGGCATGTACCCGGCGCGGTACGAGCTGATGCGGTCGCGCAGGTCGGGGCGCGCCTGCGTTGCCCAGCGGTAGATTAGCTCGGTGACGACGCGGGCGCGCGTGAACACGATGGAGCGGAAACCCTGCGACACCCCGAGCTGCAACAGGCGGGCGGCGGCGGTGTTGGGGCTTTCCGGGGGGTTGAGAAAGAGGAAGTGCCGCGCCGCCGCGGGGGACCCGCTTTCGGTGACCGCGGTGAATTGGCGGTTGCAGAGCCTGGCGGCGAACTCGGCGGGATTGCCGATGGTGGCCGAGCAGGCGATGTAGCGGGGGTCGCTGCCGCAGGCGGCGCAGATGCGGTTGAGCCGCCGGACCACGTGCAGGACGTGGCTGCCGAAGATGCCGCTGTAGGCGTGCAGCTCGTCGAGCACGACGAAGCGGAGTTGGGCGAGGAAGCTTTCCCAGGTTTCGCGGAACGCCAGGATGCCGCCGTGCAGCATGTCGGGGGTGGTTATGAGGATGTGCGGCGGATTCTCCCTGATTTTGCGGCGTTCGTGGGGCTTCGTGTCGCCGTCGTAGATCCCGGCGCGCAGCTCCGCTCCGGAACTGCGGTTCAGCTCTGCGAGCAGCGACTGCAGCTCGGCGTGCTGGTCCTGCTCGAGCGCCTTGAGCGGAAAGACGTAAAGGGCGCGCCCTCGGGGATCGGCCAGCAGCGACGAGAGCACCGCGGCGTTGTAGATAAGCGACTTGCCCGAGGCGGTCGGAGTCGCGACGACGACGTTGCGGCCCCCGCCGATGTGGCGGAGCGCCTCTTCCTGGTGGCTGTAGAGGCGGCCGACTCCGGCGGCTTCGACGACGCGCTCCACCCCGGGACCGAGGTGATCGATCCGTTCCGCGTGGGCTTCCGGCTGCGGCGGGATGGTGCGCTCGTGAACGATCGACTCTCCGGCGACGGTGCGTTTGAGCTGCTCGATGTAGTCGGCAAGGGAGAGCCCGGGCGCCTCGGAGGCGGACCGGACAGGGTAACCGGCCGGCGGTGGCGGCGCCGGGGGAGGCGCGCAGGCCGCGCCCCTTCGCGCTCCTGCAGGTGGAGCCGCTGCCGCGTCGATGGCCGGCAGGTCGCCGGGATCGAGCCTGCCCGCGGCGGCGAGCTTGCGGATCTGCTCGAGGCGGGCCCGCAGATTTCCGGCCTTGGGGGTCCGCTGCTCCGGCGCGGGGGGCGGTTCGGACAGGCGGCCGTCTTCCGGCGGATCCTCGGGGAACTCCGAGGGATCGATCCTGCGAATCATGGGATTCGGGCAACTCCTGCTGAAGCTGCCGGCCGAGGGGTGGGGAGTGGAAGCCGGGAGCTGCACTGATGGACAAGTGCTCGCAAGTATACCACTGGACGCGGGATCCTGGCAAACAAATTCGGGCCGGGGAAAGCGGCCCGCGGAGGGGTGGGCATCGACGCGCCAGCCGCGACATGGCCGCCGCAAATCGTTAGCTTGGGCTCCGCGATTTCAACCCGCCCCGAACAGCAGTCGTCCAACTGACTGGAATTGCGGCGCGACTGTCGTTCCCAGGGGTTAACCGGGAATGGCGCGATGAAGAAGCCGAAACTGATCTACTACAACGACGGGCGGCACTACAGCTTCTACCGCTACGACCCGCCGATGAGCCTGCACCAGCTGCGGCAGCCGGTCGACGAGCTGCTCGGCACCGGGGTCGACACCCTGTCGTACGGCCTGGCCTCGGGGCAGACCTTTTTTCACGACACCCGGGTGGGGGTGCAGTGGGGGGACGTCGAAGGCCGGCACAACCACGGAGTGATGTGGTGGCGGGCGGCCGAGAACGCCAAGCAGGCGATCGCCGCCGGCAACGACGTGCTGCGGGTGGTCGTCGACAGGGCGCGCGAGAAGGGGCTGCAGGTGCTGTGCAGCATGCGCATGAACGACGCCTCGACGGAATCCAACCTCTACATGATGAGCCGCCTCAAGCGCGAGCATCCCGAGGTGATGATCGGCGAGGAGGCGGGCGGCGGCCATCCGTACGCGGCCACCGCCGAGAATTACGCCCTTCCCGAGGTGCGCGAAGAGCGGCTGCGCCTCATCGAGGAGGTCATGAGCTACGGTCCCTGCGGACTGGAAATGGACCCCTACATCGGGGTTTTCTTCCAGCCCTCCCGGGCCCGGGAGAGCGCCGGCATACTGACCGGGTTCGTGCGCGAGGTGCGCGCCATGCTCGACCGCCTCGGGCGGGAGCGGGGGGAGCGGCTCTGCCTCGCTTCGAGGGTGTATCCCTCGGAGGAGCAGAACCTCGGCATTGGCATGGACGTGCGCGCCTGGATGCGCGAGGGGCTGGTCGACCTCGTCGTCCCCAGGCCGCCGGGGCAGCTGTTCTGCCCGGAAATGGACATCCGCTGGCTGCTCGACGCCGCCGGCGAAGCCGGGACCTGGGTGTACGTGCCGCACGGCCGCGTGCCGTACGACGACCGCCACCGGTCCCTGACCATGGAAATGCGGAGGGCCGCGGCATCCAATTTCCACGCCATGGGAGCGGACGGGGCGTACCTGTCCGACCTGCCGTGGCCGCACGACAGCGACAGCTACCAGGCCCTGCGCGAGCTCGGCGATCCAGACATCTACGCGCGCAGGAGCAAGCAGTTCCTGGTTCCGGTGCGGGATGCGGAGGCGGACGAGTTCGCCCAGGAACGGCACCTGCCAAGGGAGCTGGAAGAGGGTGCGAAGGTCGCGGTGCCGTTCCTGGTCGGCGACCGCCTGCGGGAGGCCGAGGCGGACGGCGAGGTCGACCGCGTCGAGCTGCGGGTGCGCATCCTTCAGTACTGCCCCGAGGACGTGCTGGGGTTCACCTTCAACGGAACGGAGATAACCCCTGCGCGGACCAGCCATTTCTACGGCGGCCTGGTGTCGTACGGGGCCGCCCGCGGCGGCCTGCCGGAGCGCATCGACACCCACTACTGGTTCAGCTTCGACCTGCCGAGCGCCCTCGTGCAGGAGGGGATCAACGACCTGGAGGTGGTGCTGAAGCGCCGTTATGCGCCGCTGGAGTCGGCGCGGGTGCTGCAGTCGGTGGAACTGCGGATCGATTACGTCGAGCCGCCCGCCACCGCGGGCGGGCAGATGTAGGCTGGCGAAAGTCCGGGAACCCCAGGTGGGGCAGGGGTTGCCGGGGGAGGAACAGGGTCCCCGGGGCTCAGGTCCGCATCAGGATCGTTCCCATGGTCGAAACCCAGGTTGCGAACATCAGGCCGATCATCCAGTAGAAACGGGTGTTCGTCTCTTTCCGGAGCAGCTCGATTTTCAAGTCGATCTTCGCCTCGAGTCCGTCGATCCTGGCGGTGAGCCTGTTGTCGACCTCATCGATTTTGGCGGTGAGTCTGTGCTCGACATCGTCGATTCTGGTTGTGAGTTTGTGTTCGACCCCGTCGATTCTTGCGGTCAGTTTGCTTTCGACCTCATCGATTCTGGCCGTGAGCTTGGACTCGACATCATCGAGTTTGGCGTCGAGGCGCCGCACGTCCCCCTCGCTCAGCTCCAGTCGGCGGTCGATCTGGACAAGCACGTCGCGGGTCGTGAGTTCGGCGGATGTCGTCTCGGACATGGGAATCCCTGCGGTATCGGGTGGAATATACGCAAAGGCATTCGCTGCAAAAGCGGTGCCGCCGCCACCAGGGAGAACCCCTTTCGGAAACCGGGCTCCGGACGTGTGCGGAAGGTGACGTTCGAGAACCTGGCGTAACAGGAGGACAGGGATGTTCAGCCAACTGCTCGCACAGCGGGAAGCGGATGGGAACCCGATCCGGGTCGGCGTCATCGGCGCCGGCAAGTTCGGCAGCGGCCTCGTGGTGCAGCTGTCGAAGGTTCCCGGGATGAGGGCGGCCGCGGTGGCCGACCTGCGCCCGGAGCAGGCGCGCGACGCCTACGCGACCTGCGGAACCGACCCCGCGGCAGTCGCCGAGGCGCGGACAGCCGGCCAGGTCGACGATGCGGTTCTCCGGGGCCGTCCGGTGGTCGCGGAGGACGCGTCTCTTCTCACCGGCGCCGGTTCGATCGACGTCGTGGTCGAGGCGACGGGGATTCCCGAGGCAGGGGCGGCCAACGCCGCCGCGGCGATCGACGGCGGCAAGCACCTCGTGATGGTCAACATCGAGACCGACGTGACCATCGGAACCCTGCTCAAGGCGAGAGCGGACGAGGCCGGGGTGGTGTACACCCTGGTCGACGGCGACCAGCCCGGGTGCATCATGCACCTGGTGGAGTGGGCGCGCACCCTCGGGTTCGAGATCGTCGCCGCCGGCAGAGGGACGATCTACCGGAAGGGGGACCGCGAGGGGACCCCCGATTCGACCGCGGAACGATTCCGGTTCGACGAGGAGACCCTGTCGCGGCGCCACATCAACCTCAAGATGTACAACTCGTTCCGGGACGGCACCAAGGCGCAGCTCGAGATGACGGCGCTGGCCAACATGACCGGCCTGCCGCCCGACGTGCGCGGCATGCACGAGCCCTCATGCAACCTCGCCGACATCCCGCGCCTGTTCAGCCTGAAGGAGGAAGGCGGG
>JAPOZF010000099.1:4498-8935 GCA_026706165.1 Gemmatimonadota bacterium | reverse complement strand
CTCGCGGAACAGCTCGGGATAGCGGAAGTCGTGGCAGATCAGCAGTCCGCAGGTGAGGCCGCGTATCCGGAAGGTGACCAGCGCCTCCCCCGGGCTGTAGCGGGCGAGGTCCCCTTCCTTCGCGCTGCCGCCGGTGCAGAACATCTTGTCGTAGCGGGTGACGAGCCGGCCGCGGTCGTCGATGACGTAGAGGGAGTTGTGCGGCCTGTGCCTGCCGCTGAGGCGGTGGTTGCAGCCGACGACGACCCAGACCCGCTGCCGCCTCGCCGCGGCCATCACCTCCTCCATCGCCTCGGCGATGCGGTCCCAGTCGCCGCGGTCGTGGGAGTCCACCTCTACCCCGAGGTAGCCGGAAAGGCAGGCCTCGGAGAAATGCACGAGGTGGGCCCCCCCGGCCTTTGCAGTCTCAATCTGGTTTACCGCCGAGCGCAGGTTCCGCTCCGGCTGCTTGTGGACGTGGAACTGGCAGGTCGCCAGCACGAGCCTGGCCACGGGAAGCCTCCTTCGAATCCGATCCGGTCTCAGTTGGTCTGCTCGGCCTGCGGGGCCTCGGCGGACCGCAGGTCGACGGCGGCGATCTCGCTTTCGTCGCGCACGTAGAGCCTGCCGTCGGACAGGGAGGGCACCGTCCAGCAGCGCCCCTTCATCAGCTCGACGTTGGCCTTTTCGACGAAACGCTCCGGGCTTGCCTCGGCGAGGCCGAGGTTCCCCTGCTCGCCGAGGAGGATGAGGTGTCCGGCGGCGAGGATCAGGGTGCCCTTTGCGTACCCGCGCGCCTGCCACCGCGTCGTCCCCCCGGCCGCGTCGATGCACTTCAGAATCGATTTGTCGAATCCGTACAGGTGTCCCTCGTGGTAGATGGAGGTGCCGAAGTGGTTCTGCATCTCACCGTTCTTCCAGACCTCCTCGACCCCCTCTCCGCTGACGCGCAGGACCGCCCCCTTGTCGCCGGAGGAGATGAAGATCCGATCGGGCGGAATGAAGACGGGGGTGGCGGCGCTGACGTCATACCGGGTCTTCCAGGGGAGGCGCCACAGCTCCTCCCCCTTGTCCGCCGACAGCCCGACCAGCGCATAGGCGTTGATGAAGGCGACCTGGCGCATCCCGTCCGCCGTGTAGGCGACCGGCGACGAGTAGCTCATCTTGTCTTCGAGGGCGGTCCAGACCGTTTCCCCCGTCCTCCGGTCGAGGGCGACCGCGGTGGCCGGCGCGGTGCGGTCGATCACCATGTCGACGAGAAAGTTGCCTTCGGCGCCGCCGGCTTCGACCAGCAGCAGCTCCCCTTCGACGAGCGGGGAGGTGCTGAAACCCCACCTGGGAACCTGCCCCCCGAACTCGGCGACCAGGTCCTTTTTCCAGATCACCTCGCCGCTTTCCGCTTTCAGGGCGAACAGCCCTCCCTCGGCCCCGAGGACGTAGACGGTCTCCCCGTCGACGGTCGGGGTCGAGCGCGGGCCGTCGCCCCCCTGTTTTTCCTCGTAGTATTTGCCGGTGCGCACCCGCCACAGCTCATCGCCGCTGGCCGCCTCGAGGCAGACGGCGAACTCCCCGAGGGAGTCGGCGTACATCGTGAACAGGCGTCCCCCGGCCGCCGAGACCGCGGAGAATCCGCGGCCGAGAGGTTTCCGCCAGACCACCTCCGGCCCGGATGCGGGCCATTCGAGCAGGAGGTTCTCCTCGCTGGAGATGCCGTTGCGCATCGGGCCGAGCCACTGCGGCCACTCGGCTGCGTGCGCGGCGAAGGCGCCGATGAGCAGGGCGGCCCACAAGGCGGGGACCGCTGATTTTCTGGTTGTCAAGGCTGTTTCTCCGGGTCGGTGGGTTGCCGGGGTTTCGAATCAGGGCGTCGCCATGGGGGAAACGAAGCCCCGATGGAATATACGGGGATCGGGTGATTATTTCGGGCTGTTTTTCGGGCTATTATATAGAGTCGGGACGGGAGGGAGAAACCGTTCCATGAGTCCGCTGCTGAAGTTGCCCTGCAGGCTGCCGGGTCATGGCCGCCGTGGACAAGGGGCGCGAACGAGTCGAATCTCAGGTGATTCGGCCGCAGGGGCGGGGGGCAGTCTGAATGGGTTTTTGCAACGGGCTGCCAAACCTCACCAGGGAGTTCGAGAGCCTGTGAGATTGTCGAAGGTTTTTTTTATCGGGTTGCTGCTCTCCGCGGCCTCTCCGGGCGCGGCGGCGACGGCCATGATCTCGGGGCGGGTGGTGGTCGGGGAGGGAGGCGGGCCGTTGCCTGGCGCCAACGTAATCCTCGCGGGAACCCCGTTCCACGCAACCACCGACGAGGCCGGCTCCTTCCTGTTTTCGGGGATGGCTCCCGGTCCCTACAGGGTCTACGTCTCCCACGTCGGCTTCGCCTCCTCCGAGCAGGAGACCGAGACCGGCGGGATCGGGGCGCAGGAGCTGCTGTTCTCGCTCGTCCCGGCCCCGGGACGCCTCGACCCGGTCGTCGTCACCGCTTCCCGCGCCCCGGCCACCGTCCTTCGTTCACCGGTCACCGCCCACGTCCTCGACGTCGGTTCCGGGCCCGCCGGCCCGCAGACGGCATCCGACCTGCTGCGCGCCCTGCCGGGAATCGACCTTTCCGGGGGCGGCGCCCCCGGGCAGGTGTCCGGCCTGAGCCTGCGCGGCGCCGCGCCGGGCCAGACCCTCGTCCTCCTCGACGGGGTGCGCCTCAACATGGCGGGGGCCACTTCGACCCTGGGCGGGGTCGACCTCAGCCAGATCCCGGTGGACCGCCTCGACCGCGTCGAGGTTATCAAGGGGCCGGGGTCGGCCCTGTACGGCGCCGATGCCGCCGGCGGGGTGGTGCAGCTGTTCAGCCGCGGCACCGGGGGGCCCCGCACGCGGGTTTCACTGACCGCCGGTGCCGGGCCGAGGGTGGACGACGGCGGGGCGTACGCGACCCAGCGCTACCACGCCTCCCGGGGCGGCATGGCCGGCGGCTGGGGCTGGAGGGCGGACGGCTCCATGGGGGCCAGCGGGGGACACCTGGAAAACACCGACGCCCGGACCTGGAACCTCGCCGGCCAGGGGGTGCGCCAGCGCTCCGACGGCAGCACGACGCTGCGCGCCGAGCTGGGGCTCAGAAGGGGCGGCGCCCCGGGGGCCGAAGGCCAGGGGCAGTTCGGGGCCTTCGACATCGACGACCGCCAGAACGACGACGTCCTCCGTTTCAGCATCGGCGACTCGCGGCCGCTGCGCCCGGGGATCCAGTTCGACGGCAGCGCCTCGGGCCAGTGGCAGCGCGTCGAACGCCTCAACCCGGTCGTGCAGGCCGGCGAGCTCGTCGGGGATTTCGTCTCCCGGCACCAGCTCTGGGTGCTCGAGCCGCGGGTCCACGTGACCGGGCGGCACCTGCGCCCCTTCTCCTTCGGAGCGGAGTACCGCCTCGAGCGCCAGCGCGACGACCTGTTCGGCACCGAGAGCGCCTCAATGCGCGCCCTCTACGCGCAGAACCGGCTCGAGATCGGGGCGCATGTCCTCGAAGCCGGCGCCCGCCTCGACAACCACTCGCTCTACGGAACCGAGCTCAACCCGCGGCTCGCGGCCGTTTTCCGGCTGCGGCCCGGCATTCTCCTGCGCGCCGCCGCGGGTCGGGCGTTTTCCGCTCCCTCCTTCGACGACCTGTTCAAGCCGACGGAGCGGTTCGCGCGAGCGGTCGGCGGCTTCGTCGGAGAGACCGGAAACCGCGGCCTCGCACCGGAGACGGTCTGGTCGGCGGACGCCGGGCTGCGCTGGCAATCGGAGCGCGCCCAGGGAGAGGCGACACTCTACCGGAGCTGGTACCGCGACCTGATTCAGCCGGCCGCGGTGCGTCTTCCCGACGGCGGCGACGACCTCTTCCTCTCCCTCGACAACCTCGCGGAGGCGGAGATCGCCGGGCTCGAGCTTGCCCAGCGGCTGCGGGCCGGCCGCTCGCAGATTCAGCTCGCCTGGACGCTGCAGCGGGCATCGGGCCGCGATGCCGACGGGGACAGCCGCGACCTCGCCGGGCGGCTGCGCCGCAAGCTGGGGTGCGACTACAGCCTGCAGCTGGGCGGAACCCCGGAGAGCGGCATCTCCTTCCGCGCCGACTGGCAGGAGCGTTTTTTCGACGAGGATCTGCTCGAAGAGGGGGAAGCTTTCGGCGGCGACGATGACGATGAGGACGAGGAAGGGGAGGAGGCCGGGGCAATCGGCGCTCCCGGGGAGGCCTGGCGCTACCTCGTCCTGGGAGCCGGCGCCCGTTTCCGGCTGAAGCCGGGGATGGCGCTCCACTTCGACGTCGCCAACCTCGCCGACGCGCGCTACCAGAGCGTGTTCGGCATACCGCAGCCGGGGCTGGTGGCCACCGTCGGTCTCCGGCTCGACCTCGAGTAGCCCGGCCCGCCCGGTTCCCGTTTATATTCCATCAGCCGCGCAAAACAGCCCGACCGCAGAAAGCAGGAC
>JAPOZF010000099.1:0-4488 GCA_026706165.1 Gemmatimonadota bacterium | reverse complement strand
AGAGCAGTTGAAACGCAGGATCCCCTGGCACCGCACCCGCATCGACCGCCGGCTCCTCGCCGAGCTCAACCGCCGCAGCGACCTCCTCGGGTTCGCCCAGACCATTGGCTACCTCGCCACTCTGACGGCGACGGGGGCCTTCGCCTGGTGGGTCTCCGTCTACTTCGCCTGGTACTGGTTCGCCGCCGCGGTCTTCCTCCACGGAACCTGCTGCGCCTTCATCGTCAACGGCTTTCACGAGCTCTGCCACAACTCCGTCTTCCGCACGCGGTCCCTCAACGTCTTCTTCCTTCACGTGCTCAGTTTCATCGGCTGGCATAACCCGGTGCTGTTCTGGGCGAGCCACTCCGAGCACCACAAGTACACCCTCTACCCCCCGGAGGACGGCGAGGTGGTGCTGCCGGTCGAGATGACCCTGAAGGGGTACCTGCGCGGCGCCTTCGTCGACTACTGGGGCTTCTACCAGAAGGTCAGGATGATCTTCCTGCGCGCCTGCTTCCAGCGGCTCAGCCCGGGATGGCACACGGCGCTGTTTCCGCCGGAGAACGCCGGGGAACGCCGCCGCCTGTTCCGCTGGGACCGCGTCCTCCTCTTCGGGCACGCCGCCATCGCCGCGGGCGCGGTCTGGACGGGCTGGTGGCAGGTGCTCCCGCTCTTCACCTTCGCCACCCTGTTCGGCCGCTGGCTGTTCCTGCTGTGCAACAGCAGCCAGCACGTGGGGCTCACCGACGAGGTGCCGGACTTCCGCCAGAACTCGCGCACCTTCCACCTCAATCCGGTGGTGCGCTTCCTCTACTGGCACATGAACTACCACATCGAGCACCACATGTACGCCGCGGTCCCCTGCTACCGGCTCGGCCGGCTGCACAGGGCGATCCGCCACGAGCTGCCCCGCTGCCACAGTGGGCTTGTGCCGATGTGGCGCGAGATCGCCGGGATCCTGCGGCGCCAGAAGCGGGAGCCCGGCTTCCAGTTCGTTCCCGAGCTGCCGGAGGAGCGCGAAGCGCCCAGGGCGGCTCTCACCTAAGCCAGGCAACTTCAGGGCGGGTCCACCGCAAACGACAAGCCGGATACCAACTCGATAGAACCTGCCCAGGCCTGAGCGTCCGAGGCAGCCCCTTCCCCGTTTCCCCGGGATTTACCCCAAATCCCGCCAGACCAGCACGATTCCCAGCGCCTTGCCGCGCTCCTCGCGCAGCAAGCGGTACGCTTCCTGAATCTCGCCGTACGGCATGCGGTGGGTGGTCAGGCACTCGACGTCGAGCTCGCCCCGGGCAATCATTGCGAGGATCTGGCGGCGGTTGTACTGCTGGGTCCAGGGGAAGGCGGGGGTTGCCGTCGTCGGACACTTCGGCTGATGGCAGCCGACCAGGGTGAGCTCCTTCTCGTGGAACTCCATGAAGTCGATCTCCACGGTGCGGTGCCATATCGAGCCGAGCAGCATGATGCGCCCGCCGATGCGGGCCATGTCGAAGGCCCCGGGCAGGACCTCCGGGTAGCCGGATGCCTCGATGATGACGTCGAGACCGCGGCCGCCGGTGATCGTGGCCATCTCCGCCCGCAGGTCGCAGCGCCCCGGGTCGAGCAGGTGGGTGGCCCCGCGGGCCGCGGCGGTCTCCAGGCGCCCGGGGACCGGGTCGACGGCGGCGAGGAGCTCGCAGCCCGATCTCGCCGCCAGCTGCAGCGCCAGCTGCCCGACCAGCCCCATGCCGGTGACCGCGGCGAACTCCCCCAGCTCGATCTTCGCCTTGCGGACGCCGTGCATCGAGACCGATCCGAGGACCCCGAAGGTGCCGGCGTCGAAGGAGACGCCGTCCGGCAGCTTCGCCAGCGACTGCGGCGCGGTGCGCACCGTGACGTGCGAGGAATGGGAGCCGAGCGACAGAACGCGGTCCCCGACCTCGTACTCCTCCACCCCTTCGCCGAGGGCGGCGATCACCCCGGTGTTGGAGTAGCCGGGCTTGAAGTCGTGGGCGCGCCGCTGCTCCTGGGATCCGAGCTCGGTGCCGGCGCTGATCAGGGTGCTGACGGTCTCGACCAGCACCTGGCCCGGTCCGGGCGGGCGCACCTCGAAATCCTCGAGGGCGACGCTGTTGTCGGGGCGGACGACGGCCCTGCACCCGGTTGCCGGAAGCGGGTGGATGGCACTCATCCCAGCGCCTGGTATGCTTCGTCGAGCCAGACCACCATCTCGGCGGTGGCGTCGTTGCTCGGAGTAGCTTCCGCCCCGGGCATCGCCCACCACCCGTCGGGGTGCTGCTGCGCGACGATGTGGCCGGCCGCCCTGAGCGCCATGTCGCGGTACCGGCTCTCCCGGGTCAGGGTCCACAGCACCGAGGCCGCCCACATCACCTTCCCGGAGCGCAGCAGCCGGTAGAGGTTGTCGCTCGCGGTCTCGGCGAAGCGCATGTACTCCCTGGCCAGGGCGAGCCATTGTCCCTCCCCCGTGGCCTGGTGGAGGCGGGCGAGAAAGCCGCCGGCGATCCCGGGGTGAAAGAAGAACTGGTCCCCTTCGGCGGCGTTGACGAGGAGGTAGCGGACCGGGTCGGCCGGGTCGACGCGGGTCACCAGCCCGCCTTCGGGGGTCATGACCGTGTACAGCTCCTCCGGGTAGTTCGGCTGCTCCTCCATCATCCGCCGCATCCAGTCCCCGACGCCGCGGGCGACGTCGAGGCGGCCGGTGTAGAGGGCGGCCTGGCCGCAGCCGCTGGTGACCCAGAGGTCCTGCAGGGTGTGGGGCGTGCGCTCGGCCGGGTCGGAGTAGAAGCCGCCGCTGCCGTCGTGGAATCCCGTCAGGAAGTCCATCCCCTTCTGCGCCAGGTCGAGCTGGCCGAGCCGGGCGGCGCCAATGACGACCCAGGTGTTGAAGTAGGCGTAGAAGTAGCCGTCGGTGAACGCCGTTCTCGGGCCGAAGTCCCCGTCCGGGGTCATGCCGCGGCGGCGGACCCAATCGAGCAGGCGGTTGGCCGCGCGAGTCTCGCCGCAGACCTGGAAGGCGGCGGGAACCTTGTAGTAATCGCCGACCGTTCCGTCGCCGAAGCTGCCGTCTTCGTGGAGCTGCTGCAGCAGGTATTCGCAGCCCCTGTCCCGGGAATGGCGCAATCCCTTCATCGCTCGCTTCTCTTTCTGCCGCGTCCGCTCAACGGCCCCGTTCGCAGGATTGAGAATGTGGATTCTCCGCCTCGGCGTCCCTCACCCCGTACGCGAGGATGATCGATCTTCTCGGCCTGTCCGTTCTGTTGATCATCGAGGTGTGCCAGCCGTAGGTGTTGAAAAGGATCGCGGTGCCGGCCGGGCCCGGAAAGACCTTGTGGCCCGGCATGGTCTCCAACCCGCCGGTGAGCTCACAGGGACCCGAACCCGGTTTGTGGCTGCCGGGAACGAACGCAAAAGGGCCTCCGTCGGCCGCTACGTCGTCGACGTAGATCTGGACCTTGACCTGCTGCGGCTGGTCGAACGGGGTGTCGGGGTGCCAGCCGACGTAGCTGACCGGGCTCGGGGGCAGGGTCCGCACCTGCGCCCCCTTGAAGACGAGGTCTTCCCCGAGAAGGCCGACGAGCAGGCCGAAATACCCCGGGTGGCGGGCGAGGCCTCTGAAGGCGTCGTCCTTCTCCAGCGGCCGGGGTATGTCGAAGAATCCACCCGGCTGCGTAGCGGCGGCCACACCCTCCAGCCACCCGGGCTTGGCCTCGGCTGCGCAGCGGTCGAACGCCGTTCGCAGCCGCCGCAGGTCGTCGCCGGCGTAGGCCCCCGCGACCACCAGGTACCCCTCTTCCTCCCATTGGTCCCGTTGCGCTTCCGTCAACATTTTCCGCCTTCTCCCGTCGTGCATGGATGCGGTCGCTGCGGCGGCAGGCCGGGGAACTTCAGAAGCCGCGCGGCCGTGCCTCCCATGATGGCGGACAGTTCCTCTTTCGACAACCCCGGCAGCAGTTCCCCGACGACGCGGACCATCCTGTCGTAGCCCGGGTCTTCCGCGATCCAGGGAAAATCGGAGCCCCACATGAGGCGGCCGGCTCCAAACCCCTGAATCCTCGCTCCGGGAGCATGCAGACGTTCGTGCCACTCCGTCAGGTCCCGGTAGGGCCACTCCTCGTTGCTGAAGGCGTACTGGCCGGAGAGGAGCACGTTGGCGTTTCCGTACTGGTGCAGCCCCATGGTCGAGTACCGGGTCAGCGGCGGGAACTGGGATAGCTGGACGCGCGGCCGGCCCTTCCCGTCGGTGCCGGTGCTGCCCGCCCCCGGGCAGGCCAGCATGTGGTTGAAGACCACGCGGACTTCGGGAAAGGCATCGATCAGGAAGGGAACCGTGTGGGCGTCGACTGCATGCGGGCAGAGCCAGAGAACGTAGTCCTTCCCGGCAGCGTGTTTCCAGATCGGGTAGGTGGCAAAGGTGCGGACGTCCATCGGGGCCAGTGGATCCGCCGGTCCCCCCAGCGACGACAACCGGAACCCGATAACGTCTCCGTCCGCCGCCAGCCGGTCCAT
>JAPOZF010000152.1 GCA_026706165.1 Gemmatimonadota bacterium | reverse complement strand
ATGCCGTGCAGCCAGCGGAAACCGCCGGCGGCGACGTACCACTCGTCGGCGACGCCGTCGCCGTCGCGGTCGGGAAGGGCGACCACCTCGCTTCGCAGGCGCATGCTGGCGAGGTGCAGCGTGCCACCGGGGCTCCAGGCCATGGATCGCGGACCGACCAGTCCGGTCGAGGCGAATACCCGGGCACTGAAGCCGGGCGGCATGTTGAGGGTGATGTCGCCGGGAACCTCGCCTGCGAACCGCCCCGGCACGACGAGCGGAACCGGCTGCAAACCCAGGTCCCGTTTGGGAGTCAGCTCGAAGGTGCCGGGCGGGTACTCCTGCGCCGCGAGCGCGGCGGCGAGAAACAACACCAGTGCCGGAAGTGCCGGACGCGGCCGCATGCGAACCTTCCAGGTCACCCTGCGTCGCGGCGATGGCCGACGAATCCCCTGGGGTTCTCGAAGGCGTCCACCCAGCGCTCGCACCAGTGGTCGTAATTCCGCTGCACGCTGTCCGGGTCGCAGGCGCTGCGCACGACGAACGCCGGGTGTCCGGTTCTGCCGGTGTGCTGCCCGCTTGTCTGGTAGCGCAGGTCGATCGACCAGCGGCAGCGGTCGGAACGGTTGGGCATCGAGCGGTGGGGTATGAAGCGGTGCATGAAGATGACGTCGCCGCGGCGGCACTCGAGGTCGACGGGATCCCCGGCCGGAATCTCGCCGGGGACGACGGTGGTCCCGAAATCGGCGTGATGCCTGAGGTAGCCGATCCTGTTGACGCCGGGGAGCACCTGCAGGCAACCCATCTCCCTGGTCGCGTCTCCGAGGGGCAGCCAGCAGGTTACGATGTTGGTCTCCTCGGCCTCCTCCATCATCACGCCGGCGTCCTGGTGCCAGGGCACCACGTCAAAGCCGTCGGTTCCCTCTCCGTCAGCCGCAGGCGGCTTGGGGCGAATGTGCTGGATCGGGCTACAGGTGATCTCCGGTCCGACGATCGACTCGACGGCGTCGAGCAGGTTGTCGTTGAACAGGAACCCGAACATCGCCGGGCCGCGGTGGTGCATGATGTCCATTCCCTGGGCGACCTCCCCGCACTGCCGCGCCAGCAGGCCGAAGCGACGGTCGAACGGCTCCTCCTCGTGCAACTGCTCGATCTTGCCGGCGATATGCAGCTCGCGCGCCCTGGAATCGATGAACCCGGATATCTCGTCGATGACCGGCTGCAGGTCGTCCCGTTCGAGGATCCCCCGGGCGACCACAACGCCCCGGTCGTCGAATTCGGCAAGCTGTTCAGGGGTCAGGCTCATCTCTTACCTCGCCGTAAACGGTCGCTGCGCCCTCGTCATTTCCCGTAAATATACGTACCGCAGAGGATCGCAAATCGCACTCACCGGAGACCTGCCGTGGCCCGCACACCCGAAGTACTCGCCGATGGACTGTTCTTTCCCGAGGGACCGCGCTGGCGCACCGCCGGCATGCTGCCCCCGGCCGCCGCCGCCAGCGCCGGCGAAGGGCGGCTGTTCTACTCCGACATCCTCGGAAAAAAGGTGATGAGCCTCGGCCTCGACGGAAGCCTCGAAGAGATCGCCGCGGTCCCCGGGATGCCCTCCGGCCTCGGGTGGCTTCCCGACGGAACCCTGGCCGTCGTCTCGGTAATGGACGGAAAGCTGATGGCGTTGCGCGGCGGCAGGCTCGAGGAGATCGCCGACATGATGGCGGTCACAGGCAACCTCTGCAACGACATGGTGGTCGACGCCGGGGGGCGCGCCTACATCGGCAGCCCCGCGGGCGGCTGGGACGAGTCGAAGATCCCCAACCCGGGCAACATGCAGGGGTTCGGACACGTGGTCCTCGTCCGGCAGGAGGGCGACCGCTTCGAATCCCGCATCGTCGCCGACCGCGTCACCTGCCCCAACGGCCCCTGTATCACCCCGGACGGCAAGACCCTCGTCTTCGCCGAGTCGCTGGGGTTCCGCCTCACCGCCTTCGACATCGCCGCAGACGGCTCGCTCGAAAACCGGAGGCCCTGGGCAGACCTCGGCGCCCCGCCCGACGGCATCTGCATGGACGAGGAGGGATGCGTCTGGGTGGCCCTCTGCTACTTCGAATACGGCGGCCCGGGGGGTTACGTTCGGGTCCGGGAAGGGGGCGAGATCGCAGACCGCATCGACGTCGAGGGGTACAGCGCCTACGCCTGTACCCTCGGAGGCCCGGAGTTGAGGACGCTGTTTCTGTGCGAGTCGAAGGTGTTGGGGCAGGAGCGCTTTGCGGGCGACGGCCGCATCCGCGCGGTCGAGGTCGACGTCCCCGGCTCCGGATCGCCCTGATATTTTTTTATTTTGCCGCGGCTGATCAGCCCCCCGATGTCTCAGGTGGGCGCGGCCGCCCACTCATCCGCCGGCCTTTTTTGCCGCGAACCCCTCTTCCTCGAGGACGCGCACCACGGCCTCGCGGTGCTCTCCCTGAATCTCGATCACCCCGTCCCTGACGGTACCGCCGGCTCCGCAGCGGGCCTTGAGTCGCTTCGCCAGTTCCCGCAGCTCGTCCTTCCCGAGGGGCAGGCCGGTGACGACGGTCACTCCCTTCCCCTTGCGTCCCCTGGTCTCGCGCCCGACGCGCACGATTCCGTCCCCTTTCGGTGCCTTCGATTTCCCTGTGGGGCAGCTGCACCCGGCGGCCGGCCGGCCGCACCCGGGACAGACGCGGCCGTGCTCGCTCGAGTAGACCAGCGACGCGTTGCGCTGCCTGCGCCTCATGCGGCCACCCACAGGTCCCGCGTTACCGCCTCCTCCGAGGTCAGCACCTCGGCCCCGGAAGCGGTCACCAGTACGACGTCTTCGAGGCCGAACTTCTCGCTCGCCTCCCAGAAAGGAAACACGCCGTCGAGAGTGACAAACGGCTCCACGCAGAGCACCATGTTCTCCTCCAGTGTCGCGGTGTCGGTTGCGGAAAGTCCCGGCTGCTCGTGCAGGTCGAGGCCGAGCCCGTGCCCTATCGCCGACCAGCCCGAGCGCAGGCACCACTCGGAAAAAGGGCGGTATCCGGCGCGGTTGTTGACCTCGAAGGCGGCATGCAGGAGGGCGTTGATCTCGACTCCCGGCTTCACCATGTCGATCGCGGCCTCCAGGCCGGCCCTGGCCAGGTCGAAGTGGCGGCGCTGATCCGCCCGCGGCTCGCCCACGGCCGCCATCCTCTTGAAATCGCACCAGTAGCCCTCGTACACGCAGCCGCCGTCGAACTGCACGAGGTCCCCTGGCTGTATCGCGTAGTCGGTCGGCATGCCGTCGGCCCACATGGCGCGCGGGCCGGCGTAGAGGGCGTTGAAGCGCTGCTCGCTGGCCCCGGCCGCGCACATGGACGAGGTCATTACGTCGGCCACCTGCTTTTCGGTCATGCCCGACCGCAGCTGTTCGAAACCGGCCTTCACTCCCTCGGCGGAGATCTCCGCTGCCTTGCGCAGGCGCGCGGTCTCGGCTTCGGACTTGACGCTGCGAACCGACCAGACCGCGTCGCTGCCGTCGACGATCCGCGCCCCCGGCAGCCCCGCCAGGATTCCCGCAAAGTGCTCGTGGCCCATGTGCGGCTGCATGTCGGAGCTCAATTCCATGCCGAGCACACCGCGGTCCAGGGCTTTCTCGCGCAGGACCTCCAGGATCAGGGGCGTTCCCGCGAAGTCCTTCGACATGTAGAACTCCCTGGACAGCGGCCAGTGGCGCACGTCTTCGATCCAGCACTGCTTCACCAGGTGCTGAAAGCCGTCGGAGGCCAGGAGCACCGGCTCCCCCTCGGCTGGCAGAACCGCCGGGAAGTAGAAATGGCGGGCGTCCCAGGCCCCGTCCCGCAGTCCGGCGAAGTAGCGCAGGTTGGATCGCCCGGTCAGCAACAGGCCGTCCAGTCCGCGACGCTTCAGGGCTTCCTGCATGCGTGTGTATCTCTCGACGTACTCCCGCCTTGGGAAATCCGCAAACGCCAAAGGTTTCATCGGCTGCCTATCCGGCTGTTTATTCGGGATTTGCGCAAACTCCACCTCACCAATACTCTTGTGCGGCCGCAGCGACTCGAACCATACCTGCGCCGTATCCGCAGACTCGCCCCGGGAGGCAAGCGATGGACTTCAACAAAGTTTCCACCCAGATACTGGAGCCCGACAGGAAGCTGGCGGCAATCGTCGGAGATACTCCTCGAACTCGCGGCGAGATCATTCGAAAATTCTGGGATTACATCAACGAGCGCGGCCTGCAGGACACGGACCGGCGCATGATCAACGCCGACAAGGAGCTGCAGTTGGTGCTGGGGGGCAAGAAACAGGTCAACATATTTCAGGTCGCGAGCCTGGTGAGCAAGCACCTGAAAAAACCCAAGCCCAAGAAAGACGGGGCCCAGAAACCGAAGAAACCGGCCAGGCCGGCGACGGCGAAAAAAGCCCCGAAACCATCCGAGGCGGTAAAGAAACCGGCGCCTCAGAAACAAAAAGAGGTAAAAGCCGTTTCCAAAAAACCAAAAGTCGAGAAATCCAAGCCCGGAAAAGCCGCGCCCCCGAAAAAGGCCGGCGAAAAAAAACCGGACGAACGTGCGGCACCTGAACCGGCCACCAAAAAACCGACTGCCTGAATACGGCCACCAGAAAAAACCCAGGGCGGATGCACCTTCGGGAAACCACAGAGACTGCGAAGCCGGCGGTCTCGCCACGACCGCCGGCTCGAGACTTCGCGTCATCTCTCAGGCACCGGGGGCTTATGCTCAGGCCGCCGGTCCGTCGAGCGGCGGCAGTCCCAGCGCCCGCACCGCCCAGGGCAGCGACGTGCCGAGCTGTTGCCGCTGCACCTGGCGCACCCGGGGCGCCGCCGGGATGATCGGCTTGCCGGCCCGGCTTGCGAAATAGCCGCTGATCACCGCCGCCAGCGGCCCCCGGCCTGGCAGGATCTCTTCGGGGGCCGGTCCGCCCTCGGCATGCAGGCTCGGCGCCCATCCGGCGAGGTCGAGGTCCGGGTGGGCGAGACAGGCCTGGTTCCAGTCCACCAGCACCGCCCTCCCGCCGCGAATACAGAGATTGTCGCTGCGCACGTCCAGGTGAGTGGGGAACGAGCCTTGGATCACCGCTTCGTCGGCGGCGGCGGCGAGTACCGGGACGCTGTCCCGGAGCCAGCGACCGGTCGCCAGACCGAGGGACAGAAACGGCCCGGGTTCCTCGGCGACGCCGTGCCAGCATCCGGCAAGGCCCGAACCGGCAGAGTCCAAGGGGGACAGGTGGCGGGGATCCGCCGCTTGCAGACGCGCGAACGCTTCGAGAACCCGGTCCACCTTCCCTGCATCCCACGGGGGAGGCCAGAAGCAGCCGCTCAGGTTCTCCAGCAACAGCAGGGGCCGTTCGCCGTCGTCCCACCCCTGCAGCTCCGGCATGAAATCCCCGTCGAGAGCGCCATACGCCCGGTGTTCCTGCCGCAGCCACCCCGCCGTCAGGGGATCGACGCCGATCTTGGCGAACGCACCGGGGCCGCCCTCGAAGTCCACCACCCAGCGCTCGGCCGCGGTGTAACCCCCGGCAGCGCGGCGAAACCGGATGGGCCTCCGGCCCGTCAGCCCGCCGATGCGGGCGACATCTTCACGACGCGGACCTTCCAGAATACAGTTCTCCTTCGTCACAACAGTACCGCGTCCAGGCACCCGGGCAGCGGCCGGCGGCGGTAAATGCAGGTGGACCCGGTCCTCGGCTGAATCCCGCGTTGTCCGCCATGGTCCGCCGGTTTTACTTGGTTCAAACCGCTGCTGGACGAACCCCCTTTTCCCGGAGAAACCATGTCACCATCAGGCGACTTCCTTCAGTCCTACGCCGAGGCGCGAAAGCAGTCCGCCGCCCTGTACGCCCGCGCCGCCGACGCGCTGGGTGGCGCGGTCGGTCACGACGTCCGCCACTTCGAGCCGGTTCCCATGTACGTCGCACGCGGCGAGGGGGGCCGCAAGTGGGACGTCGACGGCAACGAGTACATCGACTTTCTGATGGGCAACGGCGCCCTGCTTCTCGGGCACTCGCCTGCGGCCATAGTCGAGGCGGTTCAGCAGGCCCTGATCGACGGCACCCACTTCGGCAACGACCACCCGCTGCACGTGGAGTGGGGGGAAATCGTCAGGCAGCTCGTTCCCTCGGCCGACAAGGTGCGGTTCGTCAACTCCGGCACGGAGGCGACGCTGCTCGCCCTGCGACTCGCCCGGGCGTTCACCGGGAAGAACAAGGTGCTCCGCTTCGAGGGCCACTTCCACGGCTGGCACGACGGCGTCGTCCACGGGTTCCAGCCGCCGTTCGACGCCGACGGCTCTCTCGGGGTGCCGCCCGAGGTCTGGCGGAGCTTTGTCACCGCGCCTGCAAATGACATCGATTTGATCGGCGACATCCTCGCCGGGGACGGCGACATCGCCGCAGCCATCATCGAGCCGTCGGGGGCCTCGTGGGGGCGCATCCCCACCGAGCCGGAGTTCCTCCACGGTCTGCGCGCCCTGACGGCGAAACGGGAGGTGCTGCTGATTTTCGATGAAGTGGTCACCGGTTTCCGCCTCGCCCCGGGGGGCGCCGAGCAGTACTACGGCATCACTCCGGACCTGTCCTGCTTCGCCAAGATCCTCGCCGGGGGAATGCCCGGCGGCGCCGTGACCGGCGGCGAGGAGATCATGTCGCTGTTCGGTTTCACCGGCGACGCCGAGCGCGACCGCCACCGGCGCGTCGTCCACTTCGGCACCTTCAACGCCTCCCCGCTTTCGGCCGCCGCGGGCATCGCCTGCCTGCAACAGGTGGCTGCGGGAGAGCCAATACCAAAGGCGGACGGCCTGGCGGCGCAGCTGCGGGCCGGTTTCGAGGAGGTCCTCGAGCGCCACGCCATCGCCGGCTACGTCTACGGCATCAGCTCGACATTCCACGTCTTCTTCGAGACCGACGCCGCGGTTGCCGCCGCGGCGGGGAAACGGGACGACCTGCGCACCAACGACCCGCGCAAGCTCAAGGGAATGCCGGGAGAGCTGATCAACAGCTACCAGCGCCACCTGCGCTACCATGGCGTCGACAACATGAGCTCCACGGGGGGCGTGGTCTCGTCGGCGCACAGCGGCCGCGATCTCGAGGAGGCGACCGCCGCATTCGAGAAGACCGTTCTGGCGCTGGCCGAGGAGAACCTGGTCCTCAGGCTTTGATTCCGTCCCGTCAACTTTCCGGGACAGGGAATCAGCGGCCTTTCGGAAAAGTCCTTCCAGGTCCCGCGCCCTGTTCCGACCGCCTGACTCCGCTTGGCCTTCAGGGCAACTTTGCCAACCGGAGCCGGGCCCTGCACTTCACGGGTTCCAGACCCGCTCGAACAGGCTCATCCAGTTTCCGCCCAGCAGCCTGGTGATGTCCTCGCCGCTGTACCCCCGGTCCGCCAGCGCGTCGGCGAGGTTGGGGAACTCCGCCGGGCTGTCGATCCCCTTCGGCTGAAAGCTCAGCTCGGTGTACGGGATCGAGCCGTCGGCGAAGGTCGAGGGGAACTTCGTCCCCTGCTGCGAGGAGATGTAATGCCAGAACTCCAGGGGCTGGTCGTGGGTGGAGTCGGTGCCGATGGCCACGTGGTCGATGCCGATCCGCTCGACCATGTCGTCGATGGCATCGACGAAATCCTCGACCGTCGAGTCGAACCCCTTCGGGAGGAAGTTGGCGAAGGACGTGGCGCCGACGACGCCCCCCTTTTCGGCGAGGGCGACGAGGGCGTCTTCCTCCTTGTTGCGCCGGTGACCGCAGAAGGTGCGGGCGTTGGCGTGGGTTATGGCGACCGGCTGCTCGGAGACCTCGATGGCGTCCAGCGTCGTCTTCGGGCCTACGTGCGACAGGTCGACGACGATGCCGAGGCGGTTCATTTCGCGCACCGCGTCGATGCCGAAGTTGCTGAGGCCGGCGTCGTTCCGCTCCCAGCAGCCGCTGCCGAGCAGGTTGGTCTCGTGGTAGGTCACCTGGATCACCCGCACCCCGAGGGCGAGGAACAGCCCGAGGCGGTCGAGGTCGTTCTCTATCGGGGAGGCGTTCTGGAAACCGAGGATGATCCCGGTCTTGCCGAGCTTCTTGGCGGCGTGGATGTCGGCGGTCTCCTTCACCTGCAGGATGTCGCCGCGCTCGCGAAAGCGCCGCATCCAGGCCGACAGGTGGTCCATGGTCTGCAGGAAGTTCTCCCACGTCGCCACCGTGGCGTTGATGGCGGTGATGTTGCCGGCCCGCAGCCGCTCGAACACGGCGTCGCTCTCCCAGTTGCTGACGTTGAGACCGTCTATCACGATCGCCTCGTCGTAGACCCGCCTCGCTTCGCTCGCCATCAGTCGGCTCCTTTCTCGAACCTCGTTCCGATCCGGAACAGGTCTCCCAAGCGGTTCTCCCTGTCTTCCAGGGCGTCGGCGATCACCGGCCCGATCGAGCCCCCGAACTTGAAGCCGTGGCCGCAGCCGCAGCCGGCGATCAGCACCCTCTGAAACCCGGGGGCCCAGTCGATGACGAACTGCTCGTCCTCCATGTCCGCCATGTTGGTGTAGAGGCAGGAACGACCCCCGGCCAGCTCGGCGCCGTCGAGGGCGGGGATGCGCGCCGCGGCGAACTCCCGCGCCCAGGCGAGGAACTCCGGCGTCGGCTCGCGGGAGACATCCACCTCGGTGTCGTCCACCTTGCTGTCCTCGGCCACCTTCACCAGCCCTTCGTGCAGGTAAGGGAACCCGTACCAGAGATTCCCGGGAGACAGTATCGACCAGACCGGGAAGCGGCCGCGCTCGAAGGGGGCCGGATCCTTCGGGTGGAAGAAGGCCATCTGCTGCCGCGTAATGCGCACCCGGCCGGCCATCGCCGGCAGCAGCTCCCCCACCCAGGGGCCGGCCGCCACCACGGCGCGGTCGCAGTCCTGCGATCCGTCACCCCACTCTATCCTGGCGCCGGTGGCGTTCTCTTCGACCGCCGTCACCGGGGTGTTCTCGCGAATCTCCACACCTGCTTCCCGGGCAAGTCCGGCGAGGTCGGCCAGCGCCTGACCGCTGCGCAGGTACCCCGCCCAGGGATCGAAGAACAGCCGGTCCTCGTCGCTCACCGCAAACTGCGGAAACCGACGGTTCACCTCTGCCGCGGT
>JAPOZF010000052.1 GCA_026706165.1 Gemmatimonadota bacterium | reverse complement strand
GATCTCCTCGCGCCAGCCGCGGTCGTTGCCGGCGAAAGGGTTGTCCGCGGGAATGCCGTACCCCTCGCCGCCGGCGTCGACGTCGATCCGCAGGATCGCTCCCAGCAGGGTGGTGAGGTCCTGCCCGTGGTCGTGGCGGGGCTCCCCCTCGGGGCCGCCGTCGCCGAGGCCCATGTAGAGATAGCCGTCGGGGCCGAACTCGATGTGGCCGCCGTTGTGGCTGTCGTTCGGCTGGGATACCTCGAGGAGGACGCGCTCCTCCGGATCGGCGCGGTCCGGGTCGTCCCCGGTAACGCGGAACTCCGACAGCACGGTGCGGAAGCTCTTTCCCGAGTAATGGACGAAGAAGCGCCCGTTGGCGGCGAAACCGGGATGGAAGGCCAGCCCGAGGAGGCCGGTCTCCGACCTCAAGTCGACCGCCTGGGGCTGCAGGTCGATGAAGACCGCGCCGGTGTCCTGCCGCGCCGGGTCGAACACCCTGATCAGGCCGGACTTCTCGGCGAGAAAGAGGCGGCCGCTGCCGTCGCCGGACGGTCCCAGGAAGACGGGGGAATCCACCGGCAGGGTCGCGAACGCCCGCACCAGGGTGAAGGGCGGGGATTCGGCGGCGTGGGCGGCGGCTGCGAAGGCCGCGAGAATCAGCGGGAGCAGCATGAAGCGAAGAAGGTATTGCCCGGAAGGCGGGGCAAGTGAACGAGGCTGGCGCCTGCCCGGCTCCTCCCCGTGATTTTCGCCGCGGCGCCCCGGCCCGGAAACGCCGTGGCCGGGGCCGGACTGGCTCGACTCGTCATGACCGAAACAACGCAAATCCCCGACAGGGCCCGGCTGGTCGTCATCGGCGCCGGCATCGCCGGCTGCAGCGCCGTCTACCACCTGGCGCAGCTCGGCTGGAGGGACATCGTCGTCATCGACCAGGGCCCCCTGTTCGAGACCGGCGGGTCCACCTCGCACGCGCCGGGGGGAGTTTTCCAGACCAACTTCTCCCGCATGATGACGGAGTTCGCCCGCTGCACCGTCGCGCTGTACAACGCCCTCGAGCTCGACGGCGAGCCCTGCTTCCACTCCGTCGGCGGCCTCGAGGTCGCCGCCACCCCGGAGCGCTGGCGCGACCTGAAGCGCAAGGCCGGGGCGGCGAAATCCTGGGGGGTCGAGGCGGAGCTGATCTCCCCGGCCGAGGCCCGCCGGCTCGTCCCCATCCTCAACGAGACGAAGATCCACGGCGCCTACCACGTCCCCGGGGACGGCATCGCCAGGGCGGTGCGGGCCGCCGGGGCCATGGCGCGGACATCCGCCGGTGCCGCGGCTTTTTTCGGGCGCACCGAGGTCACCGGGATCGAGGTCGCCGGCGGCCGCGTGCGCGCCGTGCTGACCTCGCGGGGGCGCATCGCCGCCGGCACCGTCCTGGTCTGCGCCGGCATCTGGGGGCCGCGCATCGGCCGCATGGCGGGGGTGGAGATCCCCCTGGCCCCGGTCCAGCACCAGTACGCCTTGTCCGCCCCGCTTCCCGAGCTGGCCGGGGAGACCCGGGAGGTGGCGCACCCGGTCATGCGCCACCAGGACCGCGCCATGTACTTCCGCCAGCACGCCGACTGCTACGGGATCGGCTCCTACCAGCACGAACCGCTGCCGGTCCGCCCGGGGGAGCTGTCCGGCTTCGACGGGAATGCCCCGCCTCCGGCGATCAGGGAGTTCACCCCGGAGCACTTCGAGGGCGCCCATGCCGACGCAGTCGAGCTGCTGCCGGCCCTGCGCGGCGCCCCGCTCACCCGCGGCATCAACGGCATCTTCTCGTTCACCCCGGACGGCCTGCCGCTGATCGGCCCGTCTCCCGAGGTGCGCGGCTTCTGGGTCGCCGAGGCGATCTGGATCACCCACGCCGGCGGGGCCGGCAAGGCGGTGGCGGAGTGGATGACCACCGGCGCCCCGGAAGTCGACCTGCGCGAGGCGGACCTCAACCGCTTCCCCGCCCATGCGCTGACACCGGAGTACGTCGAGGCGCGCGGGACGCAGCAGTACCGCGAGGTGTACGACATCATCCACCCGCTGCAGCAGATGGAGAACCCCCGCGACCTGCGCCTCAGCCCCTTCCACCCGCGGCAGCGGGAACTCGGGGCGGTCTTCTTCGAAAGCGCCGGCTGGGAGGTGCCGCAGTGGTTCGAGGCGAACGCCAGCCTGTCGCGCGACCCGTCCTGGCCCGAGCGCTCCGGCTGGGAAGCCCGCGGCTGGTCGCCGATCCAGGGAGTCGAGCACAGGGCCGCCCGTCAGAACGCGGTGCTCTACGACCTGACGCCGCTGGCGAAGATCGAGGTGCGCGGCAGGA
Source organism: Gemmatimonadota bacterium (assembly GCA_026706165.1). The sequence goes on along the minus strand of JAPOZF010000052.1, from coordinate 6,806 downwards.
AGGCCGCTTCCTTCCTGCAGTTCATCGCCGCCAACCAGGTCGACCGTCCTGCGGGAACGGTGATATACACCCCGATGCTGAACGCGGCCGGCGGCATCCGCGGCGACGTGGTCGTCGCCCGCCTCGAAAAGGAGCGCTTCCTCGTCTTCACCGGGGCGGCCGCCGGGCCGGCCGACCTCGCCTGGTTCGGGCTCCACGCCCCCGGCGACGGCTCCGTGCAGATCGCGGAGACGACCTCCCGGTTCTGCGGCCTCGGACTCTGGGGGCCCGGGGCGCAGGAAGTCCTGCAGCCGCTTTGCCGCGACCCCCTCGACGAAAAGGCGTTCCCCCGCTTCACCGCCCGCCGCATCGACGTCGGCGCGGTGCCGGCGCTGGCGATGCGCCTGTCGTACGCCGGCGAGCCGGGCTGGGAGATCTACACCGAAACCGACTACGGATTGAAGCTCTGGGACCTGCTGTGGGAGTCGGGGCAGACCGCAGGGATCGCCCCCCTCGGCGCCGGCGCCTTCGACTCGCTGCGCCTCGAGAAGGGGTACCGACTGCGCGGCAGCGACATCCACACCGAATACGATCCCTTCGAGGCCGGTCTCGGCTGGACGGTGAAGCTCGACAAGGGGAATTTCCTCGGCCGCGACGCCCTGCTGGCGCGTCGCGAGCTGGGCCTGGAGCGCCGGCTGAGCTGCATGACCCTCGACGACCCCGAGGCGGTGGTCCTCGGGAAGGAGCCGATCCTCGACGGGGAGCGGGTGCTGGGATCGGTCACCAGCAGCAACCGCGCCTACAGCGTCGGAAACCACATCGCCTATGGCTACCTGCCGGTGCGGAACGCGGCCCCGGGAAGCCGCGTCGAAATCGAGTACTTCGGCGAGCGCCTCGCCGCCACCGTGACCGCGGAGCCGCTGTTACCCCCCAGCAAAGGAGCAGCCTCGTGACTGCATCGATAACGGACAAGCTGAAGGAAGGGATCGTCCTCGGCGACGGGGGCTACCTGCTCGCCCTCGAGAACCGCGGGTACGTGCAGGCCGGCCCCTTCACCCCGGAGGTGACGATCGAGAACCCCCTGGCCCTGCGCGCCCTGCACGAGGAGTTCGTCCACGCCGGCGCCGAGGTGCTGCAGGTGCTCGCCTTCTACGCCAGCGAGAACAAGCTCGCCCAGATCGGGTACGAAGGCCGGCTCGCCGACATCAACCGCGTCGCGGTGCGCATCGCCCGCGAGGCCGCCGGCCCCGGCACCCTGGTCGCCGGCAATGTCTGCGTGACCTGGAAGTACGAGGAGGGAAGCGCGGCCGCGGCGGACGAGTGCCGGCGGCTCTTCGACGACCAGATCGCCTTCCAGATGGAGGAGGGGGTCGACTTCATCATCTGCGAGACCTTCCTCGCCGCCGGCGAGGCCCTGATCGCCCTGGAACGCGCCCGGAAGACCGGCCTGCCGGTCATGGCCACCCTCTGTTTCGGCGGCGTCCGCACCGCCGAGGGGATGACCCCGGGGGACGCGGCGAAGAGGCTGGAGCAGGCGGGGGCCGACATCGTCGGCGTCAACTGCTGGCAGGACCCGACCTTCATGCTGCCTGTCGCCGAGGAGATGCGCGCCGCGGTCAGCTGCCGCGTCGCCGCCCAGCCGGTCGCCTACCGGTGCACAACGGAGGTCCCGTTCTTCACCGGGCTGAAGGAGTTTCCCGACCGGCTCGACCCCCACCAGATCAGCCGCTACGAGATGGGGGAGTTCGCCAGGAAGGCGGCCGACATCGGGGTGAACTACATCGGCGGCTGCTGCGGCTGCGAGGGCTCGCACATCCGCCAGATGGCCAGGGCCCTCGGCAAGATGCCGGCCGAGGAGCGGGAGTGGGCGATCGACTACGAGCGCCCGCAGTCGGCCACCGAGGCCTACCACCACATGCGCCAGTGAGGCCGCTCCTGCGCAGCCTGTGGGCGCTGCCGCTGGCTTTGAGCGCCTGCGTCCACCTCCGCTCCCCCACACCGCCGCCGCTCCAGTGGCGGTACCACGGCGGCGACGCCGCCAGCACCCGCTTCGCCCCCATTATCGGAATCGACAGCACCAACTTCTCGCGGCTGCGGGTGGTCTGGCGCTGGAGTCCTCCCGATCTCCGCATCCGCGAGACCGAAGACGTCAGGATCAGGCCGAGCAGCAACGAGTGCGCGCCGCTGATGGTCGACGGAACCCTCTACGTCATCAGCCCGTACAACATCGTCGCGGCTCTCGACGCGGCCACCGGCCGGGAGCTCTGGACCTTCGATCCGGAAGCGTGGAAGGTCGATAAAGAATTCAACGTCAGCCGCGGCGTGGCATACTGGAGCGACGGCACCCGGGGCCGCATCCTGGCCGCTACCTCGTCGGCGTACCTCCATTCCCTCGACACCGTCACCGGGGAGCCGGACAGGGCCTTCGGCGACAGCGGGCGCGTCGACCTGACGCAGCATCTCCGCAGGCCTCCGGACCGTTATATGTACGGCGTCTCCTCCCCTCCCATGGTCTGCGGCGACGTCGCCATCGTCGGTTCGAGCCACAGCGAGTGGGACGGGGACGTCCCGGAACTCCTGCCGCTCGGCGACGTGCGCGGCTTCGACGCGCGCACCGGTGAGTTGCTGTGGACTTTCCACACCGTCCCGCAGGCGGGAGAGTTCGGCAACGAGACGTGGGAAGAGGGGAGCTGGAAGCGGTACGGAGGCGCCAACGTCTGGGCGCCGATGAGCGCCGACCTCGATCTCGGCTACGCCTACCTGCCGGTCAGCGCCCCGAGCCACGACTTCTACGGCGGCGAGCGGCCGGGGGACAATCTGTTCTCCGAAACCCTGTTGTGCGTCGACTGCAGGAGCGGACGCCGCATCTGGCACTACCAGCTCATCCACCACGGAATCTGGGATTACGACGTCGCCTCGGCGCCCATCCTTATGGACGTCTCGGTAGACGGCAGGCCGGTCAAGGCGGTCGTGCAGCTGACCAAGCAGGCGTTCGCCTTCGTCTTCGACCGCGTCACCGGAGAGCCGCTCTGGCCCGTGGAAGAGCGCCCGGTCCCGCAATCGCCGGTCCCGGGGGAACGGTCCTCGCCGACCCAGCCCTTTCCGACCCGGCCCCCGCCCTTCGACCGCCAGGGATTGGGGGAAGAGGACCTGATCGATTTCACCCCGGAGCTGCGGGAGCAGGCCCTTCAGATCGCCCGGCGGCACGACTCCGGGCCGCTCTTCACTCCTCCGAGCGAACGGGGCACCTGGACCCTGCCGGGCGGCGTGGGCGGCGCCGACTGGGGCGGCGGGGCCGCCCATCCCAACGGCTGGGTGTACGTTCCGTCGCGGACGGTGCCTGCCGTTTTCGGCCTCAGGGAGGCCGGCGGCGGGACGTCGTTCTCGAGGTATGCCCCCCTCTTTTTTTCCCCCGGCGGGCCGCAGGGGTTGCCGCTCGTCAAACCGCCGTACGGCCGCATCACCGCCATCGACGTGAACACCGGCGAGCACCGCTGGATGGTTCCCAACGGTCTCGGACCGGTCGACCACCCCGCCCTGCGGGAGCTTGACCTGCCCCCCCTCGGGTGGGATGCCCGCGTCTTCGTGCTGACGACGCCGGAGATTCTGATCGCCGCCTCGGAGCCGCCCGACAGACTGGGAAATCTCCGCGGACGGTACCGCGGCGATGCCGGGAAACGCCTCTCCGCCTACGACCTGCTGGACGGGCGTCTCATCGCCCGCGTCCGCCTTCCCGGGAACGCCAGCGGCAATCCCGTCGCCTACACCGCAGCCGGCCGCGACTACATCGTGGTTCCCCTGGGCGGGTGGCGCCGGGATCCCGAATGGGTGGGGCTCGCCATCCCCCGCCCCGGGGAGCAGTTGCCTCCGCAGGGGCATGGGGAGGGGGAATCCGATCCCCCTTCCCTGTCGTCAGAGCCCTGACATTAATGCCAGTTGCACCCTGTCGGGCGGGCGCGGGCCCCCTCAGCGGAGGGCCGCGTAGATCGTCAGGAAGCTCAACCCCCCGGCCTCTGACAGCGGCTCCCTCCGGTATCTCTCGGCGTTCCGCCAGTTCATCATGTAGCCGAACTGGGTGTTGAAGCGGTACCCGAGGTAGTCGCTGCGGTTGGTTACCTGCAGCGCGACCACGAGGTTGCGGAAATCCCCGGTCCGCTCGCCCCGGGAAAGCTCGTCCTCCTTCACCAGGCTGTCGTCGAACCAGGTCTGCTCGACCCCGAGCTCGACCTGGCTTCTGCGCAGGAACGGGTACCTCAGCAGGACGTCTGCGGTCCCCGTCCACTCCTCCCGCTCCGATTTGCCGATCGAGTAGGGCGTGTCGTCTCTCAGCAGGGCGCTCTTCAGCCTCGGCTCGACGGTCAGGTTGCCGACGGCCGCGATCCAGGATGCCTTGTTCACGAGTCCGAGCAGGCGGGTGTGGCGCTTGTGGCCGCTCCCGTCCGATGCCTGTCTCACGCTCTCGTGCTTGAGCTTGCTCTCGAAGTTGACCCCGAAGTCGGCGCGCCTCTCGAACCCGAGGAAGGCGGTGTTTATCCAGGCGTCGGTCGCCGCCAGCGGATCGGCGAACGGCTCGAGGAGGCCGCGGGACTGCGGCTGCTGCACCCACTGGACGAGATCGTCGGGGATGTCGTCGGCGGCTCTCTTGAGCATGTCGAAGACCCGGACCGCGCCGATGCCGGGCAAGTCCCTTTCGAGGGCGAGGATCGCGTAGCTCGTCACCGCCTCCCGGTCGTCGGAAATGACGGACTGGCGCGTCCTGCCGACGGTGAGGTTCAGCTCCGGGGTGAAATGCCGGCGGAGGTAGGCGTTGTACCCCTTGCGGTCGCTCTTGTACGGGTAGTCGGGCTCGTTGTCGTTCTCGAAGCGGTCTATCCATCCGTTGTTGTTGAGGTCGATCCCGAAAAGGAATTCCGGCCGGTCGACCGAGTGGCGCAGGAACGGCTCCTCGTAGTCGGGCAGCAGGTTTTCCTGCAGCCTGTTGCCGTTCTGGTTGAAATCGGAGATGAAGTCGTTGTTGGTGTCCCATCCGGGGAAGACGGCGTTGTCGGCGAACCCCTGGGCGGTCAGGGTCTCGTTCAACCGCTCGACGCCGATCCGGGCGTCCTGGTAGAGGCGCCGCTGGTCCGGCAGGCGGTCGTTGTCGTCGTTGTCGTCGACGAAATCGTACAGGCTGCGGGTCTCGTCCTCGTAGTCGACGTTGCCGGCCCCGTCCGCGACGAAGGAGCTCGTGCTGTAGTCCTCGTCCATGTAGAACGCCTCGACGAGGCAGAACCAGGGGAACGAGTCCCTGGCGAGATTGGCCATCCAGGCCAGGGCGGTCTCGTCCCCGAGGATCCCGGAGCGCGCCCGGTGGGTCTCGCTGCGGCGGTAGGGGAACTGCCGGTAGCGGTGGTTGACGTCGAGCTCGCCGTAGAGATCGAACCCGAGCAGGCCGCGCGCCTCGGCGGTGAAGCCGGCGATCTGGTTCGCCGTCGGCAGGCCGTAGTCGAACACCACCTGCTTCTTGTTGGACCCGTCCCGGGTGTTGCGGCGCGCCCGCGTCACCGTGAGGAACACCGGTTTTCCCTCGGCGTTGGTCTGGTTGCTCGAGGTCACCTCGACCTTGTAGTCGTCGACCAGGAACAGCCTGAAGCGGACGTTGCGGATATTGGCGGCGATCTCGGCGTCGCCGATCATACCCTGCAGGCCCTCCAGTTCGGAGGTCTCCGGATCGTCTGCCAGGACGGCGCGCAGCAGTATCGCGTCCCCCCCTTCCGCGACCCTCGCCCCCTCCCTTGCAAACCCCCCTTCCTTCTCGGGCCTGAAGCCGATGCGGCTGCCGACCAGGACGGTGTCGACGTGACCGATCCGGGTGGTGATCTCGACGTCGTCGTACACGAGGATGGCCCCGCCGGGGTCGGCCGGGGAATCGTCGCTGATGCGGACGACGATCTCCGTTATCAGGGCCTGGTGCTGGCTGGCGGTGAGCGTCCCGGTGAACGGGCTCCCCTGAAAGCTCGACAGCACCGTCCTGCCGTGGTGGGCGTTGACGAAGGTCGCTCCCAGGGTGAAGCGGTCCCCGAGGGCGGCCTCGGCCCTGCCGCCGAACAGGCTGGTGAGGTTGGCGAAGGAAATCTGCTCGTACGCGGGAACCGGTCCGAAACCGGGGTGGCTGATGCGCGACACCAGGCCCGTGGCGGAGAAGCGGTCCGACCGGTAGTCGACCAGCATGCCGTCGTAAGCGGATTTGCGAAAGGTCATCGGCGTCAGGGTGACCGGGATGTTGGCGCCGATGGTGACCCGCATCTGGTGCCGGCCCTTGCGGTCGGAAACGATGTTGAGGCCGGACAGCGGCCATTGGGGCGGCAGGATGCGGCTTCCCTCCGCCTCCCTCGGCCGCTCCTCCGTCCAGTCGTAGATCACCCAGCCCCGGGTCAGGTACTTGCCGAAGCGGTCGTACAGGTAGGTTCCTTCCGAGAGGATGGAGCGGTAGCGGCGGTAGGGGTCCCTGGCGTAGTTGCGCGTCTCCCAGGGCCGCCACTTGTACTCGTCGAGGAACTCCTGCGGCAGGTACCACTTCCTCACCGAGGGGTCGAGGTGCTCGGCGACGACCGTGGCCCCGAAGGGGCGGAACTCCACCTCCCCCGCGGTGCGCCGGCCGAGCCGGTTGCCGTAGTCCGGCTGCGCCGCCGCGCTCACCGCGCAGACCGCCAGCAGCAGGCCGGCGGAGAGGAGGCGCACGGGGTGCCAGCGCTCAGTAGACGACCCGCAGGGGGCCGACCTCGGCAAAGCGTTCGCCGGAGACATCGGTTGTCGTCACGCGGTCGAGGTAGATGCCGGGGGGCGCC
>JAPOZF010000247.1 GCA_026706165.1 Gemmatimonadota bacterium | reverse complement strand
CCGGAAGGTCGATGTAGGTGTCGGTCAGCTCGTAGACCGGATGCCGGAGGGTGTAGGTCCCGCCGCCGGCGAAGCGGCCTTCCTCCTCGAACCAGCTCGTCTCCACCCGCCCTTCGGGTTCCACCCCGAAGATCGCCCGGTCCCCGATCTGCAGGCCGAACCCCGGAACCGGCTCAGGTGCCCCGGGATGCTCGGAGCCGGCTCCCGGCAGGCTGACCTGCATCAGCGCCGAGCCGATGAAAGGCGCGGTCTCCCCGAACCCGGACCGGCCGCGGCCGTCGCGGCCGTGGCAACCGACGCACGAGGTCTGGTTGAAGACCGGACCGAGCCCGCCGTTGACCTCCGCAGGGGCGCTGACGAACACCGCTTCGAAGGCGGCGTCGCCGGCGAGGAAGCGGGCCATCTGGTCCGCCTCGAGGCCGGGCACCGGGTTCTCGAAGGCGGTGCTGGCGGCGTCGAAAACGGTCGCCCCACCTCCGGAAAGCGCCTTGTCCTCCCGGGAGGCGAGGGGAGCCGTGGGGCCGCCGTCGCCGCAGCCGCAGAGAAGAAAGCCGGCGAGAGCGCAGGCGTACAGGCCCCGGTTCATGTCACGCGTGCCCCTGCCCGACTCCGTTCCCTTACTGTCCGAGCACCAGGGTAAGGACGTCCTCCTCCAGGGTCTGCTGCACCCTGGCTATCGCCTGCTGCGCCTTCTCGATCTGGTCGGCGTCGCTGGCGATGGCGTCCCGGAAGGGGTTGCTGATCCTGCCGATCTCGTCGATGGCGGCCTCGACCTCCCTCTTCAGCCGGCTGTCGAGGTCGGCGTTGCGCAGGGCGACGAATTCGTCGAGGCCGGTCCCCTCGCTGCCGTGGTAGTCCCCGGTGTAGGCGTTCCGGACGCTGCGCATGTTGTTCTGGAAGTCCTCGAGGGAGTTGAAGCTGAACTGGGATTCCACGAGCCGCGGATCCTGCTCGCTGAAGGGGTCGGCGATCTTGCCGTTGGCCACCTCGTCGCAGATGCCGATCATGCCGTTGACGATTTCCTGGACCGCGGACCGCTGGGAGGGGTAGATGTCGCTGCCGCTGCCGGCCCCGACGACCTTGGAGACGAAGTTGCCGCCCGAGGGAATCCAGCTGTCGTGCAGGTCGGAGGCCGTCTGCTCGAGGACGCGGGTGCTGGCGACGAGGTAGTCGAACTGGCGCTCGGTGAAGTCCGCCGGGGTCTTGCTGCCCCCCTCGTCGAACAGCAGGTACTCGATGGTATGGAACCCCTTCAAGGTCCCGTCCAGGCCGTTGACGTACTCGGCGCCGAGGTCGTTGTCGCTGGCCATCACTCCGTCGAGGTCGGTGCGGTTGACGGGCCAGCTGTCGAGGGCGGGATCGTAGCCGTTGAAGTCTACGGGTCCGAAAAGAAAGCCTTCGCTCGCCTCCCAGGGGACGCGGGCGGCGACCCAGGCGTCGCGCGCCGCTTCAAGGGTGGCGTCGGTCGGGTTGTCCCGCAGGGCGGCCACGGCGGCTGCCAGCGTTGCCGCGGCGGCATCCAGGTCGCGGTAGGTGGGGATGACGACGTTGTTGGCGAAATCCTCGAGGATCGGTCCGAAGTCGTACGACTCGCCGCCGGGGCCGGTGACGCTTTCGTCGTCGTCTCCGCAGGCTGTCAGGAGGAGCGCGGACGCCAGCAAGGCAAGGAGGAGTCTGGAGCGGTGTAGCATGGGATTCTCTCCGGTTACAGGGTGAATGAACCACCTTCAGAACTGGAATCCGAGTGCCAGTCCAAGGGTGTTTTCGTCATTGAAGCGCGCCGCACCGAGCCGGCGCATGGCGTAATCGGCCTTGACCACGACCTTGCCCTCCACGGCGTAGTTGAAGCCGACCGTGTACACCCGACGGTCGAAACGGGGATTGTCGAAGAACCCGTCCGGCACCTCGGCCATGGTGTCGTAGTCGTCGTAGCGGACGAACAGGTCGAGCCGCTCCCCCGGCCGGGCGGCAAGCCAGGGCAGGATGTCGTATCCAGCCTCGAGGTAGAGGGCGTTCGCGGCGCTTCCCACGGGGCTGCGCAGCACGTCGAGGTTGTTGGAAAGGGTGCGGTTGCGGGCGCTGACAGCGGCGGCGTTTTCGAGCTGCCCGTAGAGGAACAGGCCGCGCGCGCGCAGACGCCTGCCGGTGAAGTGGGCGTGGATGTCGGAGATGGTGACGTTCGCCGAGGTCCCCTTCATGTCCGGTTTGGGGCGGTTGGCGGCGCTGTCGCCCCGGTAGAGGGAGACGCCGAGCAGGGCTCCCCGGACCGGTCCGTAATCGACCCGGCCGGCGAGGGCGAGGCCGTCGGCCCTGACCTGCTCGAAACGCAGCTGATGCCCCCCGACCACCCAACTCTGGGAGCTGAATCCGGTAGCGTCGAGTCCGTTGATCACCTGCAGGCGCCAGCGCCAGCGCCGAATCCGGCCCGAAGCCTCGATCCCGGTCTCGTGCCACAGGGCGGGGATCATCGACGTTTCCGCCTCCGAGCGCACGGTGCCGTAGAAGTCGAGAGGGTGATAGAGGCTGGAGAGCAGGCCGACGGCGACGTAGAAATGGCCGGCGCTTACAGAGAGGTTGTCGCCGAAGGAACGCTTGACGTACAGCTCCTCCAGGACCACCTCGCCCCCTTTCTCGACCTCCTGTTCGTACTCGCCGAACTCCTCGTACTCCAGCTCGAGGGCGCCCCCGGTTCCCCCGTGCTCGAACTCCACCTCCGCTTCCAGCTCCAGGCCGGGCAGCAGCTCGGCCTCGAATTCCAGGGCGAGCCTGGTGACGTCGATCAGGGCGCGGTTGTCCGGAGCCGATCCATCGGGATGGCTTTTCTGGTCCGGGCCGAAATCGAAGCGCCAATAGTTGATCTCGCCGTAGCCGCTCAGCTCCAGGGGTGTTTCCCCTGCCGACGCAAGCAGCGGCATCAGGAACAGAAGGCAGGCGGTTACGGCCGCCCGGGTTCTCACTGCCCCGGTCCTTCGTCCGAAAGAGGTCCCGACCTCAGGACCCGGTCCATGCTGGTCTTTCGCGCCATGTCCTTCTGGGTTCGCCGCCGTCCTTCGCCTGCCATGCGTCTCTCCTGCAAGCCTTGCCCGGGCCCCGCGCGGGAGTTCCGATCGGTCGATCCGACAGCCTTCAGTTGAGCCGTACGTGCGGGATCGAGTGGTGCGCATGCAGGCTCTCTTCTTCCCCGTCCGATTCCTCCAGTTCGACCAGACACTCGATGCGGGCGGCGGCATCCGAGAGAGTAAGGGCGATCTCACGCAACTGGTCCGCCCTGATGGCTACGGTGGTGCTGCGGTAGTGGAGGGAAACGCAAGCCGGGTACCCTTCGTGTCCCCGGCTTCGCGCCGCTACCTCCTGGACGCTCCGGTTCAGAGCGAGGAATTCCGCGCATGTCATGCCGATGTTGACGTTCTGGTACACCAGGTGGATACCGCCGGCATCACAGCGGTATACGGCTATCCATCGGCGGGTGTTTTCCGTAATGACATTCATCCCTGCAGTCCTTTGTCCGGGCAGTCGGCGGGCAAGAGTTCCATACCGGGGAGCCGGGGAATCCCCCGTTTTCCGCCAGGGGATTCGGCAACCGTCCCCGGGGGGGCGGGAGTGCAGTTCCCAGCTCCGGTAGTCTTTGCCAATCATTTGATTTGCATGTCAAATATACGATTGGAAAGGCAACCGTATGAATATACGACCAATCAAATGTTTGGCAAGCCAAACAAACGGATGTTAATTGAAACCCTTCCGTCGGGATTGTCAAACCATTCCGGCCGGCAGCGCTTCGAAGTTCTCTCTTTTTCGGTTTTCCGTTACAACCGGGCGAGCGCCCGGTGGCCGATGTCGGGGCGGCAGTACTTCCCTTCGAATGAAACGGCATCGACCGCCTCGTACACCTTGTCGACGGCGGCGGCAACTCCGGGAGCGAGCGCAGTGACGCCGAGAACCCGTCCTCCCGCAGTCAGCAGCTTCCCCCCGGCCAGCTCGGTGCCGGCGTGGAAGGCGACCACATCCTCCCGGCCGTCGAACCGGTCGAGGCCGCAGATTTCCTTCCCGGTTTCGTAGGATCCCGGGTAGCCTTCGGAGGCGAGCACGACGCAGACAGCAGCCCCGTCCCCGGTGCGCACGCCGTCGCGGACCTTGCCGATGTCTCCATGAGCGGAAGCCAGCAACAGCTCCACGAGGTCGGACTCGAGCAGGGGCAGGACCACCTGGGCCTCGGGATCGCCGAAGCGGCAGTTGAACTCCACCACCTCGGGCTGGCCTTCCACTATCATGAGGCCGACGAAAAGCACCCCCCGGAAGGGACAGCCGAGGCGGGTCATCTCGCGCAGGACCGGCGCCACGATCTCCGCTTCGACGCGGGCCGTCATCGCCGCGGTCATGACCGGGGCCGGGGCGTAGGATCCCATTCCCCCGGTATTGGGGCCCCGGTCCCCCTGGAAAATCGGCTTGTGATCCTGGGCGGGAACGAGGCTGATGAACCCGTCGCCGTCGGTGACCGCAAACAGCGAGGCCTCTTCGCCTTCCATGAAATCCTCGATGACGACCTCGGAGCCGGCGTTGCCGAACTGCCGGTCGACCATACGCTCCCGCACGGCGGTGACTGCCTCCTCCTGCCGGTGGCAGACGGCGACGCCCTTTCCCGCGGCCAGGCCGGTAGCCTTTACGACGATCGGCGTTCCCCGCTCCTCGACGTAAGCGATCGCTTCCGCGCTGTCGGTGAAGGTGCGGTGGGTGGCGGTCGGCACTCCGATCCGGGCCATCAGCTCTTTCGAGAATCTCTTGTCGGTCTCGATGCGGGCCGCCGCGGCGGTCGGGCCGAAAACCGGCAGTCCCGCGGCAGTGAACTCGTCGACGAGACCGCCGGCGAGGGCATCCTCGGGACCGACGACGGTCAGGTCGATCCCCTGTTCCGACGCGAAGTCGCGCAGCCTGAGGATCTCGGAGCGCAGCCTCTCCATGTCGGAGGAAGGGGTGTCGACCCGGATGTCGGGGAGGCAGGTCGCCAGCGCCGCCATCCCGGGGCTTCCGGGCGCCGCGTGGATTTCCGAAACGAGCGGACTCCCGGCGATCTTCCAGGCGAGGGCGTGCTCCCGTCCGCCTTTGCCAACGATCAAAACCTTCATGCAGCGGTCTCCTCGTGATTGGGGCAGGAGGCCTGCCCGTCTAAACGTATCCGAACTCCTTGAGGTCGCGGTCGCGGTTGCGCCAGTCGCGGCGCACCTTGACCCGCAGATCGAGGTACACCTCGCGGTCGAGCAGATCCTCGATTCCCGCCCGGGCCCGGCTGCCGATCCGCTTGAGCATGCTTCCTCCGCGCCCGATGACGATCCCCTTCTGGCTGTCGCGGTCGACGTAGAGAACCGCGCTCACGTAGGTCTTCTTCTGCCGCCGGGCATCGTCCTGGCCGGATCCCTCCGTCCCGGGGTCGCGGAAGTCGTCGACGTCGACGGCGATCGAGTACGGCAGCTCCTCTGAAAGCTGTTCGAACGCCGCCTCGCGGACCAGCTCGGCGGTGAAGAACCGCTCCGGCTGGTCGGCGATGACCTCGTCCGGGTAGAGCCTGGGCCCTCTCGGCAGGGCGGCTTCCAACTCGGCGAGCAACGGGTGGACGTTCTCTCCGGTGGCGGCTGAAACCGCACGCAGGCGGTTGAGTCCGAGATCGCGGGCGACGGCCGCGCCAATCGGGTCGCGGGAACCCTCCGCAATCGTATCGATCTTGTTGTGCGCCGCCACCACCGGCGTCCTGGATCGTGCCAGGAAGGATCTGACAAGGTCGACGCGGTTGCGGGGCCGCGATGCGTCGACCACCAGCAGGATCACGTCGGCGTCGCGGGCTGAGCGGTCGATCTGGCGTCCCATGGTCTCGTGCAGGCGGGAGCTCGGCTCCAGCAGGCCGGGAGTGTCGAGGAAGATCATCTGGCTTTCGGGACGGCTGAGGATACCGCGAACGCTGCAGCGCGTCGTCTGGGCCTTCGAGGTGACGATCGACAGCCGCTGTCCGAGGAAGGCGTTGAACAGGGTGGATTTGCCGGCGTTCGGCCGCCCGACGAGGGCGACGTAGCCGCAGCGCGCGGCGCCGGACGGGGGCGGGGAATCGTTGGCTTGCGCGCTCAGAAGTCCGTGGTCGCGGAGAAGACGTAGGTCGCCTCGAGATCGTGCTGCTGATAGGCGAGATCCAGGCGCAGCATGTCGTGCGCCCTGATGCCGATACCGTAGGCCTGGCGCTCCTCCTGGAGACCCGCTCTCAGGGCGAGCTTGCCGAGGTCGTACTCGGCTCCGACAAGCATGGGGACCGCCTCGCTGGAGGCGTCGCCGCCACCGGCGGCCCCGAGCGCCAGATTGGCCTGGCCGCGCCCCACGGTCCGGGTGATTGCGGCGGCGAGGAGCAGGGAAGGCCGAACGCGGTCGCTGGTTCCGGTGTTCCAGGAAATCGGCGAGGTCGTGGCATCGCGCAGGACCGCGGCGATCGCCACTTCCGGAGTCAGGCGGAAACGCGCTCCGAGGTCGAGCCCCGCTCCGTGGGCGCTGAAGCTCGCCACGCTTCTGTACACGACCTTCACGCTCGCCCCGAGATCGAGGCGTTCGGAGGCGCGGCGGCCCCCCGAAAGGTACAGGGCGTAGTCGGAACTGACCTCCGTGGAGGAGACCAGCGGCCGGTTGTCGGCGCTGGGAGGAGCCCCGGGATCGGGCAGCGCGGTGAATGGGATGTCGCCGACGGACAGCCGCAGGATGCCGACGGAGAAACCGTCGAAGAGGAGAAACCGCTCGACGTTGACGGCGGCGAAATCGTGGGAAACCAGGCCTCCGGACCGCCCCGAGCGCACCAGGTGCGCGCTGCTCTCGAGACCGGCCACGGCGGCGGGGTTCCTGTAGCGGGCGGTGGCGTCGTCGACCAGGGTCAGGCCGGCCCCCCCGAGGGCGAGGGCTCGAGCCCCGGCTCCGACTGCGAGAAACTCGCCGGCATACCCTGTTGCCGCGGGGACCGGCTCGCGGCCAAGAAGCAGAATCCCGGCGGAGAGCAGTATCGAGGGGAATTTCATTGCAAAAAAGTGTATGAGGGGCCCCGGAGAGGGTCAAGAAAGCGGGCGACGGATCAGCTGACCAACATTAGACGCAGATCCATCACATTGGTGCCCGTCGGCCCGGTCATCAGAAGGTCGCCGAGCGGCCGGAAGAAGTGGTAGGAGTCGTTGTTGTCGAGAAAGCCGGCCGGGTCGAGTCCGAGGTCGCGGGCGCGTGGGCCGGTGCGGCCGTCACAGACCGCCCCGGCGGCATCGGTAGGTCCGTCGGTTCCGTCGGTGCCCCCGCTCAGGATCGTGATCGCTTCGCTGCCGTCCAGCAGCAGGGCGGCTGCAAGGGCGAACTCCTGGTTGCGTCCTCCCTTTCCCGTGCCCCTGACCGCGACCGTGGTTTCCCCGCCGCTGATGATGCAGGCGGGCGGGGCCACCGGGTTGCCGGAGGCGGCCGCCTCTTCGGCAATAGCGACGTGAACCCCTGCCACCTCCCGGGTTTCGCCGGCGATCCGGGAGGACAGCACGAGCGGCTCGTAACCCAGTTCCCGCGCCTTCCGCTCCGCCGCCCCGACAGCGAGGCTGTTGTTCCCGACCACCAGATTCAGGGTGTTGCGGAAACAGTCCTCTCCTGCCCCGGGAGTATCCGCTGTATTGCCCAGCCGACCCTCTTCGATACAGGATAGAACCGCGCGGGGAATCCGGGACTCGATTCCGTAGCGCGCGAAAATCGCGTTGCAATCGGAAAAGGAGGTCGAGTCGGGGTAGGTCGGCCCCGATGCGATTGTGTCGAGACGGTCCCCGATTACGTCGGAGATCATCAGGGACACGGTCGGGGCGGGGTGCGACAGACGGGCCAGGCGCCCGCCCTTGACTCGGGACAGGTGCTTGCGAACGGCATTTATCTCGCCGATGGCCGCGCCGCAGGCCAACAGTTCCCGGGTCGTCTGCTGCTTCTCGGCAAGGGAGATCTCCGGGACCGGAGCAGGCATCAGGGCCGATCCGCCGCCGGAGAAGAGACACAGGAGCAGTGTCGAATCGCCGCAGCGGCCGGCCAGCTCCAGCATTTTCAGGGTTCCGGCGACGCCGGCTTCGTCCGGGAGCGGGTGCCCCGCTTCCGTCGTCTCGATGCGCTCGAGAGGTACGGAGTGCCCGTACTTGGTGTTGATCGCCCCGGCGGTGATGCGGTCCCCGAGGCGCTCTTCCACCGCCGCGGCCATCGCCGGAGTTGCCTTGCCGGCTCCGATCACCAGTATCCCGGTGAACCGGGCGAGGTCGTACGACCTGCTCCCGACAAGGAGGCGTTCGCCATCGACACGCAACGCCTCGAGCACGCATCGGCGGGGGTCGGCCGCCGCTACCGCCGCCGAGAAGATTTCGCAGGCATCGGCTCGCCGCTGCTCAGCCCCCGGGCGGGCGGATGAGCCGGTATGCGGCATCAGGAGAACGAGCCTCGGCTGAGCGGTTTCCGGGCTCGGTTCATTCTGGTTGACGCGGGTGTGGAAGCAGGTTTCCCGGCTTCGGCCCGGAGCAGGTTCTCACCAGGGATTCAGCGGACGGAGATTGCCTTGCTCAGTACTGCCGCATCAGGCCGACGACCTTGCCGGCAATGCGGAACTCGCCGTTTTCTCCAGTGAGGACGATCGGGGAGAAGGCGTCGTTCTCGGGAAGAAGGCGGACTCCCGAATCGTCGCGCTGGAAGCGTTTGACCGTGGCCTCGTCGTCGATCAGGGCGACGACGATCTCCCCTCGATCAGCGGTTTCCTGATGCCTTGCGACGACGATGTCGCCGTCGAGGATACCGGCATCCCGCATGCTCTCCCCCTGCACGCGCAGGGCGAACAGGTCACCGGAGGCAGGGGCGATCGTCCTGTCGACCTGCAAGGTGGTTTCCACGTTCTCTTCGGCCAGGATCGGCGCGCCCGCGGCGACGCGGCCGAGCAGCGGGATCTCGAGGGTGTCGGCAGTCCGCGGCCGGGGATCGGCGAAATCGACCAGTTCGATCCCGCGCGACAACCGCGGATGCCGTCGGATGTATCCTTTCTTTTCAAGCGCTGCCAGGGTGGTGCGGACGCCGTTGGTGGAAGAGATGCCGAACTCCACCATGATTTCCCGTATCGTCGGCGGCGCTCCACGGCCGCGGATGACTCCCGCTATGAAGTCGAAGATGGTCTGCTGTCTGGACGTCAGGCTCTTGCGCATGCCGTTTGCTCCCGGTTCGTTCGGTGAATGCCGCA
>JAPOZF010000579.1 GCA_026706165.1 Gemmatimonadota bacterium | reverse complement strand
CAGGGGTCGACGCCCTAGCCGGGCTCATCGGCATCGACGACGACGTCGTCTGGCGCGGCAGCCCCCACTCGGCCATGTGGGGAGACGACACCGAGGTCTGGGACCCCGACCCCGACGTCGACGCCGAGGGCAACCCGGTGCGCAAGATGACCGCCGGCGGCTTCGAGCTCAGCCGCCTCGAGGAGCTCTACAACTGCATGGACGCCGTCATCGCCGACGGCCGCGAGCTGATGCAGATCTACATCGACGGCTGCCGCCGCCGCGGCATCGCGGCGATCGCCTCGATACGGATGAACGACGCCCACACCTCGGACGAGGCGCGCGAGTGGCAGGTGCGCAGCCGCCACAAGAAGTCGCGGCCCGACCTGCTGATCGGCTCCCCCACCCCGACGCGTGCCGGCGGCGCCGACCGCTGGAACTTCTGCTGGCAGTGGGACTACGAGCAGGAGGAGGTGCGCGACCGCTTCCTCGGGCTCGTCGACGAGACCCTGGAGCGCTACGACTTCGACGGCGTCGAGCTCGACTGGATGCGCGGCCCCCCCTACTTCCGGCCCGGGCGCCTGCTCGACAACCTCGACACCCTCACGGAGTTCATGCGCGAGGCCCGTTCCATCGTGCGCGGCCACGGCGAAAGCAAGCCGAAGCCGGTCTCCCTGATCGCCCGCGTCCCCCCCTGCCTGGCGGAGGCCCGCGCCATCGGCATCGACGCCCCGGCCTGGATCCGCGAGCCGGTGGCCGACCTCTTCGTGCTCTCCTCCTCGTCGTACTGTCCGGCGCGGTTCGACATCGCCGAGGCGGTCGCGTGCGCCGCGGAGAGCGGGGCGCCGGTCTACGTCGGCTTCGACGGCGCCACCCACCTTACCTCGCCGCACGAGGGGTACGACCGCGGCGTGCCCGCGGTCCTGCGGGGGGCGGCACTGAACGGGTACGAGCAGGGGGCCTCGGGGGTCTACCTCTTCAACTACGACTACCGGCACCACCGCGCCTCCCCGTTCGAGGGAGAGGGGTACAACGACGACCACCTGGCGCTGCTGACCGACCTCGCCGATCCGGGGCGGCTCGCCCGGCGCGACCGCAGCTACTCGGTGTCGGATTCAGCCCTCGGCGGGGCCGTCCACCACTCCCCCGGCGACCATTACCCGCAAGTGCCCCGCGACCTGAGCATGCCGGCGCGCGCCACCGGCGGTCCCGGGTACGAGATGAGCCTGTGTATCGAGGACGACATCGAGGCCGGCCTCGCCGAAGGCCGCATACTCGGCACCGAGCTGCGCCTGCGCCTGACCGATGGCGAAGCCTGCATGGAGCGGATCTTCTGCCGGGTCAACGGCCGCGACGTCCCGCTCGCCGGGGCCGGCAGGCTGGAGAACCAGTACGGTACCTGGCTCGTGGTGGAGGACCCTCCGGTCCGCAGGGGGGAGAACCTCGTCCTGGTCGGGCTCGAGGGCCTGCAGACCCCGGACCCGTGGCCGACCCTGCACCAGTGCGAGGTGATGGTCCTGGGGTGCGACAGCGCCAGGTAGGCAGAAGGACCGGACGAATCAGAACGAGAACGAACAATGGCAATGAAAACACGCATTCTGGGCAAGACAGGTCTCGACGTCAGTGAACTCGGACTGGGCTCTGCCTTCATGGCGGGTCAAGGGCAGGATGGTGTGAATCGTTGTGTCGATCATGCGATCGACCACGGCGTGAACTATTTCGACACAGCCGCAAACTACGGGGACGGCAGGGATGAAACGATGCTGGGCGCGGCCCTGAAAGGAAAACGGGACAAGGTCATCCTCGCTACCAAAGTTGGATTTACAAACCCGGAGCGCTACCGCCTGGAGGGGCATCGCAGCGCCGCCCGGCTCATGGAGCAGTTCGAGGATTCCCTCGAGCGGCTTCAGACCGACTACGTGGACATCATCCAGATTCACGAAGCGGACTACAGGAAATGGTGGACTGACGATATCCCCGGAAATGAAGATGCGGTGGACTGGGGTGCACTCATCGAGGATGACACGGACTACGACTTCCCAAATGCGCCGGCGGTCGAATTCCTAGCGGATGCGAAGCGCAGCGGCAAGGCCCGTTTTATCGGATTGACGGCCAAGAATGCACGCGTGCTGGCGCGCATCCTGAAAGTGATCGGGGTTGATTCCGTCATGACGGCGCATCAGTTCAACCCTGTTTTCAGGAATGCTGTCGAATTCCTGTTCCCGACTGCTTCAGACCTGCAGGCAGGCGTCGTGATCGGGGCACCATTGATGAAAGGTTGGCTCGCCGTGCCCCAATACGCATGGCGGGAGAGTCCTCCCGATTGGATGGACGAGACTTTCAGGGCGTCCTATTTCAGGTTCCTCGATATTCAGGCGGACGCTGATATTCCCATGGCGGAACTCTGTATCCGCTGGATGCTTTCAGAGCAAAGGCAACAGTCCATCGTTGTCGGTTTCAGCAATCTCCAGGAAGTCGAACTCAATATTTCTGCTGCCCTCAGTGGAGTACTCCCGGACGACCTCAACGCTGCGATAGATGAGGTCGGGATTGTTCATCCTCTCATCTATCAAGGGCGGACCCGGATCTGAAGCGGCGAAGGGCGGCCGGCAGGGGCTCATTGCCTATGGGCTCCGCGGACATTTCCGTCCGGATCGCCCAACCTTGTGGCGTCATCACCATCGTTTCGTTCCTGTAGAGGCGCGGGGAACGGTATAGGGGGAACGTCGTTGACGATGATACCAGCGCCCAAAGCGTGTGCCTCCTGCGCCCGCCGGTCCAATGCGACCGAGGTCCGCACTCCTCTGGTCTGGAACATCAGCAGATTGCGGGACAGACGCCGCGTCTGGCCGGCACTCAGCTCTGCGAAGCGGATCGCATTCACGGCGGCAAGACCGATGGATTCCAGCAAGTGCCGCACCATTGCAAAGTGCGCTTCACACCGGGTCTCCCGCTCCGCTACAGCCGTCAGCATCCGTGCAGTGTCCCGGGCAGCCTGTTCGAAATCGAAGGTTTTGGCGCTGTCCCTCAGACATCGTGTGTATTCGGTGAGCTCTGCTCTCACAGCCCCGAATTCGCCCGATCCCGCACGGTTGGCGTAAGTCGGCGGATCATGAGGGTCTCCAATCGCTTCCATGGACACGAAATCGTCCTGGATTATCGGGATCCCGGCCTCGTTGAATCTCTTGCCGCGGCGATCGAAAACCAGTGCGAAGGGCAGGCAAACGTATTCCGTGCGGATGAGCATGTCCGATGCTCTCCGGGCAAGCCTGCCAGCCATCGCTTCGTATATCGGCCGGCGTTGCCTGTTGACGCGAATGGCGTCCTGGATATGCTGGCAAAAGCCAGACATTTCGGTGCGGCCGGGAGCCATTCCCCTCTCTCTACCGGCGCACCGGAAACTCGACCTCCGGCCCATCCTTCAAGAGGTCGAACGCGCTCACTTCAGCCCCCGGATCCGCGCCGCGTTTTCCCAGCATTCCCGAGCGTCCTCCGGGCTGAGGAAGTCGACGCTGACAGGACCGTGACGACCGAGCTCACCGAGCGCTGGCGCCGCGACCTCGTCCGGCCTGTCCCGTATCGATGGTGGATCGCCGAACGTCGCTTATCGTCGTCCAGAATCCCTTGAGAAGGCTCAGAGTACTGTTGTAATGATTTCCGCCCGTTTCAGGAGTTGATCTGGTAACCGGCACGCCGAATCCCGCCTCCGCTTCCTCTCGCGCACCATCACCGGTACCCAGTCCGCCACCGGCGAATCCGAACACCCGTCCCGGGATCCAATCTTGGTCTACGGGGTTCCTGCCTTTGCCGTGCCGTTGCCTCCGGTCAGGTGGCCTCGATCTCGTGCCGAGCCGCTGTCGCCAGGAAGGCCGACCGGGTCATCCGGCGATGCTTCGCCTCGTCGTCGATTGCCTCGAGCAGGCCGCGGTCCAGGGAGATGTTGACCCGCCGCGAGGATCCGCGGTCCAGGAGGAGCGGGATCAGCACGAAGTCGGCGCCGCGCCGCCACTCGGCGAGGTCCGGATCGGCCTTGATGGCGTCGATCGAGCGGGGCGCGGGAATCGGCTCGCGGTCGTCGCGGAGTCCCTCAATGTGGAAGGCGAGGGCTTCGCCGCCTCGCTTGACGGCGTCGTCAACCGTGTCGCCGACCGAGACGCAACCCGGAAAGTCGGGGAAGCTGACCCCGTAGCCGGCGTCGTCCCGGTGGATGAAGGATACGTAGCGCATCAGTCGGCCTCCTTACCCCTTCCAGCCTGCCTGCCGGTAGATCGACGCCACCGTTCCGCGCGGGATGTCCCTGTTCGGGTGCGGCACGGTAACGCGCCCCGGCTTGGCGGGATGCGTGAACTGCCAGTGGCTGCCCTTGGTGGCGACATGCACCCAGCCGTCCTGTTGGAGCATTCGGAGGAGCCTGCCGCTGTTGCGTTCCACAACTGCTCCTTGTTGTGTATAAACATACACAACACCAAAATCCGGGCAACGCTCCTGTCAGTTCTTTGCACTTCACCGCATTCGCGACTCCGCATACCACATATCCAGATTTTGCCCGATCGCCTCTTTGACCGGCTCGGTCAGCCGCTCCAGTTCGGCAATTGTCCCCGCGTCCAGATCCAGGGCCAGCGCCGGCAGGTTGCGCGCGAGTTCATCCGGATTCCGCGCCCCTGCCAACAGCGACGTCACCCCCCGCTGCTTGAGCACCCATGCCAGCGCCAGGCTCGCAAGCGGCGCGCCGACCCGTTCGCTGACTGCGCGAATCCCCGCGATGGCGTGAAACACCGCCTCTTCACAGCCGGGCTCGCCGTGTCTGGCCTGCGGCCGACTGCCCGCATACCACCGTGTCCGCGCCAGCCCGTCCGGCACCTCGTCCGCGGTTGCGTATCTTCCCGTCAACAGCCCCTGTCCAAGCGGCGCGTAACAGATCAGCCCGATATCCCGCTCGCGGCAGCTCGCCAGGACCTCGTTCTCGATCGCCCGCCACAGCAAACTGTAGGGCAACTGATTCGCCGCCGGCCGACCCACCGCGACCAGGTCGGCCAGATCGTTGCTGGCGAAATTCGCCACCCCCAGTGCGCGCACCTTTCCGGCTGCCAGCAGATCCTCCAACGCGCGCCAGGATGTCTCGATCGGGATATCGTGATCGGGCCAGTGGATCTGGTAGAGATCGATATAGTCAGTCTGCAAATTCTTTAAACTCCGCTCGCAGGCAGCGGCGATTCCTTCCGGGGTCAGGTGATCGGGGCTCACCTTGCTGGCGATGACCGCCTGCTGGCGCCGGCCGGCCAGACCGCGCCCGAGCGCGCGTTCGGAGCGACCCTCCTCGTAGCCCTCCGCGGTGTCGAAGAAGTTGATCCCCGCGTCGAGCGCGGCGTGCACCGTCGCCATCGACTCATGCTCGTCCTGCTCGCCCCAGATCGTCCCACCGGCGAAGGACCAACAGCCGAGCGCCATGGCCGATACTGCGATATCCGCAGTGCCCAATTTTCGATATTCCACGTTGCAAGCCCTTGGACTTCAGATATGTACCACAACGCTTCTGCGGGATATGGTTTATAGACTGTATGACTGCCGCATCAATGCTTTGCTGCGACCTGGACGCTCAAGAGACGGCGGGCAATTCGAAGTACCCGAGCTCAGCCATGCGCCGCAGCCATCGTCCTCGCCTGGGGCTGCCGGAAGGATTCCGCAGCCATTCGAGCGGGTACATGGACTGTTCATCCCGCCCGAAGTGCGCGGGCGTCTCCTTCGAGCGGACGGCGCGTTCACGAGTGGCGGCCTCTTCGACTTCGCCCTTGGGATTGTTGTAGTACACACAGGTGCACATGCGGCGGCCCGCAGCGCCGCCACTGCTGGCGTGCCAGCAGCGCATGTCGAAGGCCACCACGTCGCCCGGCTCCGACCGGCAGACGTAGGCGGGGACGTCGGCCACGTCGAGCTCGAGGGAGTTCAGGGAGTCGTGCAACTGATAGTGGAACTCGCGCCGGTGCGACCCGGGGATGAGCCGCAGGGCACCGCTCCCGGCATCGACCGGGTCGAGGTAGAAGGCGAACTTGACGCCGAAACAGTCCGCTGATGGATCGGCCTTGTGGTCGGGATGCCATCTCGTATCGCCGACATAGCGGTTGGCATCGGTGCCGATGCCGATGACGTCGTCGCCGTAGAGCTGCTCGGCCACGCCGCAGAAGCGATCGTCTTCGAGCAGGCTGGCGTACAGAGGGGTGCGCGGGTGCAGCATCATCGTCCAGTAGCGCGTCTCCCCCGTGAAGGGCTGATCGGCGTACACGCGATCGAGCTCGGACTCGTACTCCTCGCGCAGGGTCTCGACTTCGTCCAGGGTGAACAGCTTGCGCAGGGTGACGAATCCGAAGGTTCGGAAGTGATGCAGTTGCTGGTCTGTCAACATGGGGTTCC
The DNA here is from genome assembly GCA_026706165.1 of Gemmatimonadota bacterium. The sequence continues at coordinate 2,868 of JAPOZF010000579.1, read as the reverse complement.
TCCGATGCGGCTGAGAGTATATCTGAGAGAGAGACTACGCTGGCTTTCTTTCCGGTACATCTACTCCCGATCTCTGCATGAAATCCCGCATGATTTCCAGCTGGTCTTCCTGCCCGCGCCCTGCATCGCAGAACCGCCTGAAAACATCTTCGACCAGCGGACCGAGTTCCAGCGGAATATTGAGTTCCCTGCCGAGTTCGACTGCCAGGTGCACGTCCTTGACAGCGAGGTCCGCAGCGGAGTTCACATCCTCGCCAGCCAGGAGTAAACCGATTGTCCGGCGCAGGTACATGCTGTCGCCTGTGCTGGTCTTGATCACATCGAGCAGGGCTTGCGGCTGGAGGCCCGCCCTGGCACCCATCGCCATCCCTTCGCAGACACCGGCAAAATTGATGAACATGATCAAGTTGTTTACCAGCTTGGTTACGTGTCCGCTGCCTGTGGGCCCCATGTAAGCGACATGGTTGCCGATGCTCCGGAACAGGGGTTGAAACCGTTCGAAATCCGCCTGCTCCCCGCCCACATATATCGTGAGAGTTCCGTCCCTCGCGCCGAATACCCCGCCGCTGATCGGCGCGTCGAGGACGTGGAATCCTCTCGACGCACCAATTCCGGCGAGTTTCTGCAAGGTTGCGGGTGAGTTGGTGCTCAGATCGACAAAGGCGCTTCCGCTGTTCAGTCCGGCGAAGATACCGTCTTCACCCAGAACAACAGCTTCGACCTCCTTGGGCCCCGGCAGGGAGGTAAGCACCACATCCGATCGGGCCGCTACGTTCTTCGGGCTTGTCCCCCACGTTGCGCCAGCGTCCTCGAGGGGCTGACCCATTTCGCGGCGGAGGTCGTGGACCGTCAGGTTGTATCGGGCTTTGAGGAGATTTGCCGCCATCGGATTGCCCATATTACCCAGACCGATGAAGCCGACGTTCATATTCATTCCTTATAGGGTGTTACGATTTTCTATAGGGTGTTACGATTTTCTGGCTTTGCCGCACACCCAATTTTCTTGCAACCAACAGTCGCGATTCGGAGGCCGCACCTGCTTTTTTCCTGAATGTATTCGCGGTGGCTAACGCGACTCGTCCTGCGTGGGAAACTCGGCGGGCATGGTGATCTCGATGACCTCGAAGTCATCGGAATACTCCAACACCTCATGCTTGATTCCGGGGGGTTGGTACCAGGCGTCGCCGGCTTCAACGCGAATCTGGCCGATGTCTTCAAAGTCAAGCAGTGCCCAGCCTTTGAGCAGGTAATTCATCTGAAAGTCGAGGGCGTGGGAGTGGTAGCCCATGGGTCCGTCACAAGATTGATTGGCGCGGATGACGTGTGCCAATACCTTGCCGTCGGTGGCGGTGCTGATCCCCACATCCCGGTAGAGGAAGTAGGGGCGCAACCCTTCTGCCCAGTCGGCATCCTTCAGGTGCGAAGCAAATGCTCCAGTTGTTTTACTCACGATGCAGCTCCTTTTCTTATGAAATGGCAATGACTGATGCTGCCCAAAACCTGCTGCCAGATAAAGTGGCAGAATCTCCGAGCTGATGACAGACGGATGCGGGGGCCGATTAACAAGCTGGCCTGATACGCCCCGGACCGCTTAGCCCGTATCACCTCCCGCTGTCTGCCCGACCGGGGCCGTTCGCCAGAGCTCGAAAGCGCTCATTTCAGGCCCCAGATCCGCGCCGCGTTGTCCCCCAGCAATCCCGAGCGTTCCTCCGGGCTGAGAAAGTCGAACGCCTCCTCGACGATGCGCAGCTCTCCGGCCAGGGTCGGCCAGCCGTGCTTGACGCGGTGATACCCGGGGTACCCCGTGCCCCAGAGAATGCGGTCCCCGCCGAAGGCATCCACCGCCTTGCGGACCACCGGCAGCATGTCGGCGTGCGGGAACTCCTGCTGCGAGCGGTTGTGCACGTCGGAGATCTTGATGCCGACGTTGGGGTGGGCGGCCAGGGCCAGCACCGGTTCGTACGGAGCCCAGTCCTCCGCCGCCCACTCCGGCTGCGGGTACATCATGTGGTCGATCAGCCAGGTGATCTGCGGCCAGCGGGAGGCGGCCTGATCGAGCTGGGCGGCGTGCTCGGGGAAGGCGTGGACCTGGATTATGCCGCTGCGCTCGGCAATTGCCGCGAACATCGCCTCGTTCCCGGGCCGCGTCAGGATGCTGCCCTCGGCCGGGTCGTCGGTCCGGTAGTACATCGGGTGAAAGCGGAAGCCGGCGAGCCCGCGCTCGTCCATCCAGTACGCCGCGGTCTCGGCGTTGTCGGGGTCCAGCGGATCGACGAGGCCGTGGACGACGAAGCGGTCGGGGTACTCGCGGGCGCTGTCGGCGAGGTAGCCGTTGTCCCAGGTCGAGAAGGAGGTCTGCACGAGGACGGTCCAGTCGACGCCGTTGGCGTCCATGTCCTCGAGCAGCAGCTCCGCGGTCGCCGGCTCGTCCGGCAGGGAAGACCAGCGCGGCGCCGTGGGGCCCACCGGGGCCCTGGGCGGAACCTCCCAGATGTGCACGTGCGTATCGACGATCATCGGTCACCTCCTGTCAGTTTCCTTGCAGAATCGGTCCGGGGCTCTCGGGCTTCCCCTCTCGATGAGATGAATGGTACCGCCCGATCCCTCCCCGCGGTCAAGCAGCTGTCCCGGGCGCCGGCTCCGCTTGACCCTGTCCTGGAAAACGCCTTAATCAGCTCACCGCGCCGGACCGCTGCAACAACGGAAACCGCCCCTTTTTTCCCCTCACGCAAAATACCCGGCGCGGAACAGGCTGAAAACCGGGAGCAGCTGATGAAGATCGACAGACTCGACGTGTACTACGCGGTGATGCCGCTGATCTATCCCTGGCGCACCGCCTACGGCGAGGACGCCGACATCCACTCCGTG
>JAPOZF010000117.1 GCA_026706165.1 Gemmatimonadota bacterium | reverse complement strand
GAAACCCTACTGCAATCGAAGCCCCCAATGCGGGGATTTTCATTACCAACTGGTGAGGCAATAAAAAATGATGAATGGGAAAGATGGCGTGAGGAAATGAACGAGGTCCGAATTTCAAAAGAAACTTTGAACGTTATACACGATATACGGTTGTCCTTCCAAAAAAAGGGAGAAGACCTGGATATATACGTTTCCGATCGGAGGTGGCAACAGTCGGCGATTTTCCTGAAAGCCGCAGCTTTTTTCTGCGGAAGACAGGAAACAAACCTGGTGGATGCCTTGCTGCTGCGACATTGCCTATGGACAAGCAAAGAAAATCACGGTGAAGTGGTAAGCATCGTCGAAAATGCCGTAAGGAATTCCGGTTTTGAAACGGGAATCGGGATTCCAGGGGTTGATAGGGAAAAGGAAGAATTGGAAAAGGAGATTCGGAAGGAACTGTACCTCAGCGAGGATATTTATGAGACAGTGGACTTTGGTGGGGATAAATATTTCGGATATGTGACCGCATATACGGAAGGATACGGAAGGGTAGAGAAGATTACGATTTTTTTTCCTTTAAAAAAGATAAAAACAAAAGACGAATTCAATCCAGTAGATGCTGAAGGGAATAAGTTAGATTGGATCAGATGCCGATTCGATGGACAGGGTTCTTGTGAGATTAGAACACACGAATATGGAGCCAAAGCATCTTCTTTCGGCCAGGGAGATCAATATTGGAAAGATGCTACACCCTTCACCCCAAAGGTTTTACTACGCAAAGGAGATAGAAAGGAAGACGTCAATCCGCGGCTCGTCCAGTCTTTGTGTGAAGCGGTTGGTGGGTTGCGGAATATTTTCGAATCGGCAATGAATGGTGTCGAATCAAAATTAAATCAATTCAGGAAGGAATTGGAAAGCCCCTTTGTCCCGGCTCACACTCGGAATATAGCACTGGAAAGTGTGGAACAGCAATTGCTTGATATGAAATTGCGCCTCAAGGACTGTGACCGATTGGAAAATTTGATTGCCGGAAATAGTTCCTCACCGGCGATTTCCCCCAAAGCGGTGCCTACAAGAAAAACCCGGAAAAGGAAAGCAAAATCCGCCTGATGATGTCGATTTTCTGCATTGATGAGTCTCTGCCCAGATGAAAGGATTTGGATGATGGAACAATCTGAAATTGATGCGACCGCAAAAATGGTGAAAATGCTAACGAAGCAATTTTCTGTGGCAAAGGATGGACCCGTAAATGCTCAGCTTTTCTCGGCTATTGAAAACGCGGAGCGGAAAATTCGGAGACGCGTACAACGGGACAACCCATTTGCCGAAAACGAGCTTGTGTTACAGGAGTCCGAGAAGGAATTCGAATCGTCACGCACCGCGACAGTAGATAAAATAGAGAGGGATTTTCGCTCTTTTCGTGAATTGGCCTATCAAACCAGTTCGGAAATCGGGGAGACATATTGGCTGGCCGAATTGGATAAGTTGCGTCGGCGATCCAAGGAAAACAGGGAATTTCAGAGTTTTGTCGAGAAAGGAAATTTACGTGAATCTGAAACCAGAAACCCAAGCTTTGAAAAGCTGACGGAAGACCACACCATCTGCAGAAAACTTCTACTGCAGGAATGGAGAAAATTGCTGGACAAGGAATTTTCCCGCTGGGAATTAGAGACCATCCGGGAGTCCAGGGAGCGGTTGCTGCAAGAGCTTGGAAAATGGCTTCGTAACCTCCAACAACTTTTCGACACGTTGAATGATCTGTCTCCGGAACCGGGACTGCTATTCGATCTGTCTCTTGGTAGTTTGTCCTTGTCCGATGTCGCTCAGTTAAAGAGATGGGCGGAATATCTGGCAAAAAACAAGGGTGTCAGGGAGTTGTGTGACATGATGGGGCGGCTTCGACGGGCCGAAAAAGCACATCGGGAAGAGCTCGTGAAATCCCTGTCTATGGTCACAGAATATGTCCCCGATATCAATTCCAACGAGGAAATAGTCGGAATTACCTTTGACAACGTCATCGAACGAGCTTTACCCCAGGAATTAGGCTTGTTGGCCGACGAATCCACTGCCATTCTTTTTGACATCAAGTTTGTAGAAGGTCAGCTGATGTGTTTTGACATGGAAGGGCTGAATCAAGTCGAAACTGAAATAGAAGAAGAACGGTTGATGCAAGTATCCACCGAGGAGAAATTGGGGCCAATAGTTATTTGCGTCGATACCAGCGGGTCGATGGGGGGATCTCCTGAAATCATTGCGAAAGCTGTTACGCTATATATGGCAACGAGGGCCATTTCCCAAAAGCGTTATTGTCTTTTAATAAATTTCTCCACAGAAATAGAAACTTTGGATTTATCCGGGAAAGTTGGTATTTCCAAAGTGATCGAATTCCTGGGACGATCCTTTCATGGGGGGACCGATGTTGCTCCTGCACTTTCCTACGCTCTTGATATGATGGAAAAGCAAGCCTACCAGAAATCGGATCTTTTAGTTATATCCGACTTCATCATGGACTCCCTATCTGATTCATTGTTTCAAAAAATCCACGAAACAAGGGAGAATGAAAACCGTTTGTATTCACTTTCGATTGGGAATTTATTTCTGGGGGAAGGCCTCAAACAAATTTTCGAAAATCAGTGGGTTTACAATCCTGCAGATTCTACCTTGAATTCAATTCCGCATGTCGTGGAAACGGTACTGAATACCTGAAACAGAACTGGGAACCAAAGGCTCGTCCAGTCCCCTCGATTGCGTTGTGCGCCCCTCCGTACGACGGAACTGTCTACTTGGGTCTGAACGAAATTGTCGTGTACCAGGAACCTTCGATTGACGCTCGAACACGGTGGGGGATCCGGTATCGGGACGCCTTCTCCCCGCGGCCTCGTGCGAACCTGATACATCCCCTATGAAAGGCCGCTTTGTCCTGACCCATCCCCCGCTGAAGGACCGGCCGGTGCAGATCCGCGATTGCTGCAGCTCCGAAAGGAATCGGCTCCTTATCCTGAACCGTCCTTTATGACCAGTGCCCCAGACCCCCGCCGCAACGACCTTGACGCCCTGCGCGCCGCGGCCATGCTGCTGGGCATCGTCCTGCACGCGGGGTTGTCCTTCGTGCCGTTTCCGTGGCCGGTGCAGGACGAGCGGCAGAGCGGGTTCTACTGGCTGTTGTTCGCGGCGATCCACGGCTTCCGCATGCCGGTGTTCTTCCTGCTGAGCGGCTTCTTCACCGCCATGCTCTGGCGCCGCCGCGGCATGAAGTCGATGCTCGCCCACCGTTTCCGCCGCGTGTTGCTGCCCTTCCTTCTCGGGCTGGTGACCATCGTTCCCGCGGTCAACTGGATCAGCGGCCGGGCGATTGCGTCGGCCTTCGAAACGGAGGCGGCCAAGCCCGGGAAAGACAGCATCTGGAGCGCCGCCCGGTACGGCGACCACGACGCCATGGAACGGCACCGGCGGGACGGGGCGGACGTCGACGGAATGGATCCGGAAACCGGGGTGACTCCCCTGGTATGGGCGGCGCTGGCCGGCCGGGTGGAAGCCGCCGAATGGCTGCTGCAGAACGGGGCCGCGGTCAACGGCCGCACAAAGGACGGCGGGACGCCCCTGCACGCGGCCGCGTTCCTGGGACGAGCGGAGGTCGCCAGGCTGCTGCTCCGGCACGGGGCGGATCCCGGGGCGCGGAACCACAACGGCGACACGCCTCGAGGGGTCCTGAAGGCCGGCTGGGAACTGACCCGGCACCTGGCGGGCCTGTTGCGGATCGAGATCGACCAGGGGGAGGTCGAGGCCGGCCGCGTTGAGATTGCCGCGCTGATGGTCCCGTCCGCCGCTGCCGAAGGCCCGGAGGAAACCGCCGTGGAAGGAAAGGAGACGGCCGGGGCCGGGTACATCGAAGCTTTGGCGTCGCCGCTATTTGCCGCCCCGGCGTTCCACCACTTGTGGTTCCTCTGGTTCCTCTGGTGGCTGGTCCTCCTCTACGGGCTGGGCGCCGGCCTCGCCGGCCGGATGAAGTGGCACAGTCCCCCGGATTGGCTGGTCCTGTCGCCGGCTCGATTCCTCTGGCTGATCCCCCTGACCCTGATCCCGCAGTCGCTCATGGGACTGGCGGTTCCCGGCTTCGGGCCGGATACCTCCCCGGGGCTCCTGCCCATGCCGCACGTGCTGCTCTACTACGCCCTCTTCTTCGTTTTCGGCGCCCTGTATTTCGACTGCGGCGACCCGGACGGCAGGGTGGGGAAATGGTGGTGGCTGGCGCTGCCCTCGGGGCTGTTCATCCTCTTTCCGCTCGGCCTCGAGTTCTCGACAGGCTCGTTCGGACTCGGCCGGGAGCTGTTCGATCCGGCAACGGCCCGGGCGGCGGCGGTGGTGTTGCAGGCCGTCTATCCCTGGACGATGGCGTTCGCCTGCATCGGCCTGTTCCGCAGGTTCTGCGCCCGCCAAAACAGGACCATCCGCTATGTGTCGGATTCGTCGTACTGGCTGTACCTGGCGCACCTGCCGCTGGTCATCGGCGCGCAGTTGGCGGTGCGGGACTGGCCGCTTCCCTCGGCGCTGAAGTTTTCCCTGGTGATTGTGGCCGTCACCGGCCTTCTGTTGCTGGCCTACCGGTTCCTGGTCCGCTATACCTGGCTGGGAAGGTTCCTGAACGGTCCCCGGGATCGAACGGCTTGACTACAAGCCCATTTTCTCGAGGGCATCTGAAAAAAGGCGACAGGCGTCGTCGTTGAAGAGGACGAAGCGCACCTCGTCGATGCCGTCCTGGGGTTAGCTAAACTGATTCACCAAAACGAGACCGACCGCCGCCGCCGCCGCCAGCGGGCACCCGTACACCCCCGGGCTAATCGAGGGGAAAGCGATCGTCCTGATGCCGTGGCCGGACGCGAGCCCGAGGCTTTCCCGGTAGCAGCTGGCCAGCAGCTCAGGTTCGCCGGCGCTCCCGCCCCGCCACACCGGCCCGACCGTGTGGATGACGTGCCTTGCGGGAAGTCTGCCCCCGCTGGTAATCACCGCCTGTCCGGTCGGACACCCGCCCTGGCTGGCGCGGATCTCGCTGCACTCGGCGGCGATCGCCGGCCCCCCGGCGCGGTGAATGGCGCCGTCGACCCCGCCCCCTCCCATCAGCCTTTCGTTGGCGGCGTTGACGATCGCGTCGACCCGTTCCTTCGTGATGTCTCCTCGTACAAGCGAAAGGGTTGCCCCGTTGATTTCCACCCTCATCGATGCCTCTCCTTGCTGCAGTCGATCCGCGCCTCGCAACGGCCGGATTCCCGCGGGGATGTCACGGCCGCCAGCGGTGCCTCTCGACACCGTCCATGTCGAGCTCCACCCCGAGGCCCGGCCCCCGGGGAAGCAGCAGGCAGCCCTCTTCGACGACCAGCGGCTCGGCGATGATTTCGTCGCGCCAGTCGATGCCGGTGACCAGCTCCATGGGCGCCGCGTTCGGTATGGAGGCCATCAGGTGCGCGGCGGCGGCGATGCCGACCGGCCCCTTGGTGTTGTGCGGCGATATGGGGACGTGCCAGGTATCGGCGATGGCGGCGATCTTGCGCACCTCGGTGATGCCTCCGGCGTACATGAGATCCGGCTGGGCGATGTCGATGCCGTCGAGCTCCAGCAGGTGGCGGAACTGGCTCTTGGTGTTGAGCCGCTCCGAGCCCATCACCGGGATGCCGATGGCGTGCCGCACTTTGGGGTAGGCGCCCAGGTCGTCGGGCGGCACCGGGTCCTCGAGGGCGTACAGGTCGAACCGCTCCAGGGCGCGCGCCAGGCGGATGCAGCCGGCCACGGTCAGGCGCCCGTGGCAGTCGACCAGCAGTTTCACAGCGGGTCCCACGGCCTCGCGCACCGCCTCGAAATGGGCCGCCGTCGGCAGCGGATCAATATCGAGGTACGGGTCGAAGCGGTCCGCGCCGCTGCCGAAGATTCCTCCCTTGAGGGCGGAGAAGCCGCGCTCCGCAAGTCCGCGGGCCTGGGCGGCGGACTCCTCCGGGGTGCCGCCGCCGAAGTGGGTGTAGACCTCGATCCGGTCGCGGAAAAGGCCGCCGAGCAGTTCCGCCACCGGCAGCCCTGCGACCTTGCCCTTGATGTCCCACAACGCCTGGTCGATACCCGACAGGGCGCTCATCCAGACAGGGCCGCTCATGCGCCAGATTCCCGACAGGGAGGACTGGCGGAAGACGTGGTGCCACAGGTATTCGATGCGCGCCGGATCGCGGCCGATCAGCTCCTGCTTCATGTGCTCGACCGCGGCGCAGACCACCGGTTCCTTGTTGGAGTAGGTGGCTTCCCCAAGGCCGGTGATTCCCTCGTCGGTGAAAACCCGCACGATGGTCCACTTGCGTCCCGGTGAATCGATCAGGACGGTATCGATGCCGGTGATTTTCAATTTCTTCCTCCCTGGCAGGAACCTGTTTCAGGGAATCTCCAGCGGGTCGGCACGGCTGGTGTGCTACTATTGGTTGGGGTCAACAGTTCCTCATATATGCACATATGGTGTATTAAAAATGATCCCTTGATGAAAGGGCAGGTTTTTGAGAGATAAATCAATTGACGAATCGACGCGGGTCCCTATATCATTGGATACCTTCGAACCGCGTCACGGGATTAACGATGCTTTGGACCATGTATTCCGGACGCTATAGTTTCCATTAAAACGGATCCTTAATTTATGCAAAGGAGGATCGAGATGAACAGCCACATGAAAACCCTGGGGATTTCCCTGGGACTTCTGGGTGCCGGGGCGATCGGGGGACTGGTCGTCGGGCTCGCCGCCGGCGTGCTGCTGGCTCCCAAAGCGGGACGGGAATCGCGCGAATCGGTGCGCCGCGGAGTCGGTGAGGCCTGGGACAAGGGACAGTCGTACGTCGACCGGATCCGCCACCGCAGCAACGACGCGGTGGAAGAAGCCATCGAACATTAGGCTGCCCCGCGCCCTCCTGCATCGGGGGCGCGATCCCGAATGCGGGGCGCGGCGGTGCGATTACGCCACGTCCCGCACGCTTTTCTCCTCAACCCCTTCCGCGTTCCGGTTTTCTTTTAAACAGAAGTTTCAGCCGTCCCGGTTTCTCCGCCTCGGGGAAGAAGGCATCGAGAACCTGCCGGGCGATGCCCTCGGCGTCGAGCTGCAACCGGCGCCGTTGATCGGCTGCGCTGCCGTGCTCGATGAATGAGTCCGGCATGCCGATGCGGTGCACGGCCACCTCGTCGAGCCCCGCCCCGGCAAGCGCCTCGAGCACCGCCGAGCCGAATCCTCCGGCGAGCACGTTCTCTTCCACGGTGACGATGCGGCCCGCTCCGCGCGCTGCCTCCGCAAGCAGATCGACGTCGAGGGGCTTGACGAACAGCGGGTTGACGACACCGCAGGAGACGCCGTGCCCGGCCAGCAGCTTTGCCGCTTCCACCGAGGCGCGGGCGGCCTTGCCCAGGCCGAAGATCACGGCGTCGCTCCCCTCCATGACGACGCGGCCCTTGCCGAGGGGCAGCTCGGCGAGCTCGCCGTCGACAGCAACCCCGGCGGCCGCTCCCCTGGCTATGCGGATGGCGAACGGCCCCCGGTGCCGGTAGCCGGTGTAGAGGAGATGCTGCAGGTCGTTCTCGTCCATCGGGGCGGCGACCACGGCGTTGGGCAGGCACCTGAGGTAGGAGATGTCGAAAGCGCCGTGGTGGGTCTTGCCGTCCTCCCCGACGATGCCGGCGCGGTCGGCGATCAGCGTCACCGGAAGGTTCTGCAGGCAGACGTCGTGGATCACCTGGTCGAAGGCCCGCTGCAGAAAGGTCGAGTAGATCGAGACGAAGGGGTTGAGGCCCCTTGAGGCCATGCCCGCGGCCATGCTGACGGCGTGCTGCTCGGCGATGCCGACGTCGAAGACGCGGGCGGGGAACTCCTGCCGGACCTCGGCGAGGCCCGTGCCCTCCAGCATCGCCGCGCTGATGCCGACCACGGTCTCGTCCTCCCGCATGAGGCGGGTGACGGTGCGCGCGAACACCTGCGAGTAGGTGGGCGCACCCGGGGCGTCCGCCAGCGGCGAGCCGGGCTGGTGGAACTTTACCGGGTCGTCCTCGGCCGGTTCGTACCCCCGCCCCTTGTGCGTCACCACGTGGACCAGGGGCACCGAGTCCCCGGGCGTCATCGCCTGCCGGAAGGTCTCCTCGAGCTGCTCGAAGTCGTGGCCGTCTACCGGGCCGAGGTACTGGACCCCATCTCGTTCCAGAACATCGTCGGCACGATCATGCCGGCGAGGCCGTCCCCGAACCTCTTGACGAGGTGGTAGATATCCTCGCCCGAGGGCACCTTCTTCGAAAGCTCCCTGATGCGCCCGGTGATGGCGTGGTATTCGGGATGGGTGATCAGGCGTTTCCGCCAGTTGGTGAGGAAGCCGATGTTTTCCGAGATCGACATCCCGTTGTCGTTGAGGACGATGATGAACCTGCCGGGGTTGAGATGAACGATGTTGTTGAGCGCTTCGAAGCTCGAGCCGGAGGTCATGGCCCCGTCTCCGACCACGGCGATGGTCCAGGAGTCGAGGTTGCGGTTCGCCGCGGCCTCGGCGATGCCGAGGGCGATGGAAAGGCCGGTGCCGGCGTGCCCGGCGGCGAGCGTGTCGTGCGGGCTTTCGCCCGGTTCCCCGAACCCGGAAAGGCCGCCTTCGAGGCGGATGTCCTTGAACTCGTCGCGCCGCCCCGTCACCAGCTTGTGGGTGTAGCACTGGTTGGTGGTGTCCCAGACAATGGCGTCCGCGGGACTGTCGAAAACGCGGTGCAGGGCCAGGGTGAGCTCGACGACCCCGAGGTTGGAGGCGAGGTGGCCTCCGCGCTCGGTTATGACGGAGATGATGGTGTCCCGCGCCTCCTGCGCCACCTGGGCGAGCTCTTCATGCGTGAGAGCTTTGAGATCGCTCGGGGAATCGATCCGGTCGAGGAGGCGTGGGGGCATCAAGGGTCCTTGTAGGGGTGCGGGCGGCAAGGCGCCGGAACGGTTGTTACCGTAAAAATACGTAGATCAGCCGCGACAGGGGGTCAAGCGAAAGGAATGCGGAGATGCTGGAGTGCATCCTGCCGATGTGGGAATCGAAACCTCTCCGGTCACCTCCTGACGAAACCGTTCCGCCGGGGTGCCGACCTTCGGCGGGATCTAACCGCGTGACCGGACAGCCCGCAGGAGTGCCCGGCCGGAGCACCTGGCGGCCACGAGGCGCCAGGCACGGGTCACGAAGTCACGCTCATCCTCGGCCAACAGACGCAGGCCGAAGCCCAGCGCGGCCAGCAGCAGGAGAAACACAGGGCCGGA
>JAPOZF010000680.1:1350-9278 GCA_026706165.1 Gemmatimonadota bacterium | reverse complement strand
GTGGAGGTTTCTGACGGGCGACGGGAATTTCGACGCCCACTACTGGCTGACGAGGCTCGAGAACATGCCGGAGAACCTGCCCGAAGCGGCCTGACCCCTCTGGGGGCAGTGCCTGCGGGCGCCGTTCTGTGGCCTTCCGGCAGCTCCCGCCCGGCCCGCGGCCCAGTTACAACCCCCGACTTACGCGACAGAGTCCCTGCGGGCGAGCCGGTCATCTTCGGCGGCCAGCCACTCCTCGTAGTCCCTCGGCATGGGGCCTGGGTCTCCGAGGCCGTGTTCCCGGCGCCAGCGCAGCAGGGGATGGCTCCGGTCTTCCTGGGGCAGCTCGATCCGGCGGCCGTATGCGGCCGACTCGAACAGCCCCATCATGATCTCAAGCACGTGCAGCCCCTCGGCCCCGCTGCATTCGTGGTCGCGCCCCTCGTCGAGGGCTGACACGTACTCCTCCACGAACCAGAAATCCTCGGTATCGGCGGGCCCGTCCGGGTCGAACCCGGGAGGCAGCACCGGTTCGAGTTCTTCCCACTCATGGAGTCCGGGAGTGAAGTACCGCGCCGCCAGGCAGAGGGCGTTCCGGCGGTCCTTCCTGTACAGCAGGCTCTCGACCATCAGGCGGCCTTCGCTCCCGGCGATTTCGATCATCGGGGTTACCCGTTCGGGGTAGCGGTGGTGAAGCAGGGTGGCCGTAACTCCGCGGTCGAATTCGAGGATGGCGCTCAGCCGTTCCCCGGCAATCACCCCCATGCCGAGGGGGGACCGCAGCACGTCCCCGGGAGTGATCGGGCTTCCCCCCGTCATCCCCGTAGCGGAGACCGCCCGGCAGTGCCCGGCCACCTTCAGGGTCATGTTTATCATGTGAGTGCCGATGTTCATCAGCCCGTAGCCGCCGTAGTACCCCTTGCCGTATCCGTGCAGGTGCTGCACTTCCCCTATGCGCCCTTCCGCAAGGGCGTTGGCGATGGCGCGCATGGTGGCTCCGGTCCGGCCCTGGTGGTGTACCGCTGTTCGCACCCCCTTTTCGGCGGCCCTGGCGACAACCTCGTCCCCCTCTTCCAGGTCGACGCACAACGGCTTTTCGATATCGATGTTTACCCCGTGCTCGAGCACCCGCATTGCGAGGTCGTGGTGGAACTCGGTTCCCGTCGGTATGGCGACGATATCGGGGGAAGTCTCCCGGATCATGGCGTCGAGGTCCTCGTAGCGGGCCCCGACTCCCAGTTCCTCTCCCAGCTGATCGCGGCGCTCCGCCACCAGGTCGCAGAGGCCGACCAGTTGGGTGCGCGGATGCGCGAAGTATGCGCGTGCGGCTGCCCCTCCCCGGCCCCGGCACCCGAGGATGGCGACTCGATATGTTTTTCCTTTCATCTCACCTTCCGTCCAGTTTCGTGGTGCGTTGTAAAAACCTCATGGGCGCCCGTGGTTGCAACCCATCCGGGATGGGATGAAATGGAGCTTCATCCCTTTGCCGGCCGGATCCCCCCGTGAACTCGCGGCGAGGCTCAGCCCGCCGCGTTGGTCCCCCGACAAGGTTTCCCGTAGGTTGCTCCTGACGATGACAACCCCGCAACATAGGAGACACGATGGCCTGCTGCGTATACGTCTCGATCATGGATGAAGACAGGGTAGACGCCTACTCCCTGGACGGTGAAACCGGCGCCCTCGGCCTCGCCCACCAGACTCCCCTTGAAGGTGGACCTGCCGCCATCGCCATCGCGCCGGGGAAACGGTTCCTCTACGTGGTCCTGCGCAGGGCCGGCCGGCTGGCGAGCCTTGCCATCGACCGGGGCGACGGCTCCCTGGATCTTCTCGGGACGATCCGGGAAGAGTCCGATTCCGTGTACGCGACTTCCGACGCCACCGGCAGGTTCATGCTCACCTCGAGCAACGGGGGCGCCCGCGCCAGCAGCTACCGGGTCGGCGATGACGGAGCCCTCGTCGCCCCCGCGGCCTGTACGGTCCATACGATCCGTGGAGCGCATTCCGTCCAGGTGCATCCCCGCAACCGCTGGGTGTACGTGCCCCACTGCATAACCCAGAACGCCATCTTCCAGTACACCTATGATGGCGAGACCGGCGAGATCGCACTGCAGGATCTCGGAATCCTTGTTCCTCCCACGCGGACAGGCCCGCGGCACATCCGCTTCCATCCCGGCCTCGACGTGATGTACACGACCGACGAGCAGGGGAACAGCATTTCGGCGTACCGGGTCGCCGGGGACGGCCGCCTGTCCCCGCCCTTCCAGACGGTTTCGACCTTGCCCCCCGGTTTCGACCCGGCCGGGAACACCACCGCCCAGCTGCGCGTTCACCCTTCGGGGGAATTCCTCTACGCCCCGAACCGCGGCCACGACACGATTGCCTGCTTCGCCATCGACCCGGCTTCCGGGAAGCTCACCCTGATCGGCAGAGCAGCGACCGAACCCCACGTGCGCGGGTTCGACGTGGACCCGCAGGGAAAGTTCGTCTTCGCCGCAGGGGTCGACAGCGGCAGGATGTCGGCATATGGAATCGACCGCGGTTCCGGGATGCTCACCTTCCTCGACAGCTACGAGGTGGGAGAGAAACCGATGTGGGTTCTCGCCGCGGAGCTTTGACCCGGGGAGGCCGCGCTCGCTGAAGTATGAGAGGGAACGACGGCTTCCACCGGGTCTGCCTTGACCCCGCCTGCGGCAACCGTTTTTTGTTCGGTCCGAAGGGGAACCTGATAAATGGCGACTTCATCCAATCCACTTCCGGGGATGGAAAGGGGAACCACCCTCCACCGGTTCATCACCGAAGAACAGCTCCGGTTTCCGGAGGCCAGGGGAGGATTCTCCGAGTTGTTGCTGGCCCTGGCCATAGCCGGAAAACTGATCGCCCGGGAGGTCAACAAGGCGGGGCTGGCGCAGGTGATGGGCCTGACCGGGCGGGTCAACGTCCACGGCGAGGAAGTCCAGCACATGGACGAGTTCGCCAATTCCACGATAATCCATGCGACCGACCACACCGGCCACCTCGCCGGGATGGCGTCCGAGGAGATGGACGACGTCTACACCATCCCCGCCAGGCATCCCAGCGGCGATTACCTCCTCGTTTTCGATCCTGTCGACGGCTCTTCCAACATCGACGTCAACGTCAGTATCGGGACCATTTTCTCCATCTACCGCCACAAGCGCCGGGGAAGAAGGCGTCGCCCCATCGAAAAGGACTTCCTCAGGCGCGGCACCGACCAGGTGTGCGCCGGCTATATCATCTACGGCTCGAGCACGATGCTGGTGTACACGACAGGGCGGGGCACCCACGGATTCACCCTGGACCCGACCCTGGGCGAGTTCCTGCTCTCCCACCAGAACATCCGCATTCCCTCCCGCGGCAAGATCTACAGCGTCAACGAGGGAAACGCCGACAAGTGGTTTCCCGGAGTCCGCAACTACGTCAGCAGCCTGAAGGCGAATGACAAGCCTAGGGGCCGCCCCTACTCGGCGCGCTACATCGGTTCCCTGGTATCGGATTTCCATCGCAACCTGCTCAAGGGGGGTATCTTCCTCTATCCGGGGGATCGCGAATCGGAAAGCGGCAAGCTGCGGCTGCTGTACGAGGCGGCCCCTCTCGCCTTCGTCGTCGAGCAGGCCGGCGGCCGCGCCTCGACCGGAACCGCACGCATACTCGATCTCGTTCCGGAGAGCCTGCACCAGCGGACCCCGCTGATTATCGGCAGCGCCGACGACGTGGCCGAAGCCGAGTCCTGCTTGAATTCGTAGCCTGCCCGGGACCGGGTCGGTTCGATCCTTCGATTCCACCACCCGCATTGAAACGCCTGGTTCAGGGGTGCCTGACCAGGCACCTTCGGGCCGGAGATCCAGACCAGGAGGCAGAAGAATGCAGGAGACCGAATACCGGCACCGCACCGACAGCGTCGAGGAGAAGATCAGGCTCCTGGCGACGGCTCACCGCGAGGGGAATCTCGATGTCGCCATGTCGCTGGCGGAGTCGATCAAGGATACGGTCGGCTTCGAACGCCAGCGGCGCGTGTCCGGTCACGGCGCCAGCGAAGCGGTCTCGTCCCCGGCCCCGAACTTCGGGCGCGTAGCCGAGCTGCCGGACCCCTGGGCCGACTGGGCCCGGGGTTGGGCTTTCTACAAGGTGCTGGAGATCGTCGAGAGCGCCGGCCTGGGCAGATCGAGGGAGCCTGTCGAAACCGTCGTCGAGTTTGCCGCGGACCAGGTTAACGATCTGCGCCGCGAGCTTCGCGTCGCCAGGATCGACGACGAAAGCGCAACCCTGGGAGAAGTTCCAAGCCAGGTCTGCCGGGAGGCTCTCGATGGCGGGCTGCGAAGCTGCCGGCTGCTGCTCCAGGTCGATACGCCGCCCAACGGCCGCGTCCGGTTCCTGGTTCTGTACGGCAACCCGGACGCCGAGTTGCCGGAGTACCCATCCGACCTTTCGGTCAGCGGCGAGGAGTTCGGCCTCAGCATCGCCGGCAACCACTTCACCGCTCACCTCTCCCCCCAGAACGGGCAGTTGCAGCGGTTGCAGTTCAGGCGCGGTTTCGGCACCGTGCCCTACGGCGCCCCGCTGGAGCTGAACACCGGAGGAGAAGGGCATGGGGAGCCACCGGGAATCGACTGGGGGCACGACTACATGGCCTCGGGAAACTACCAGAAATTCCGGGTTACTGGCTGGTCCCGCTGCCCGAACTACGAGGTCATCCGAGGCCCGTTGTGCGTGCAGGTGCGCCGCTGGGGGTTCCCCCGGTCTCCCCTGCACCCGGTGTTCACCCCGAGCCGGCTGCACATGGACCTGACCTACACCTTCTACGCCGGGCTCCCCTGGTTCCTCAAGGAGAGCCGCATGGATGCGCTGACGCGCTTCGAGACCACCGTTGTGCGCGACGACGAGTGGCTGTTCTACGGGATGCCTTTCAGCGACTCGGTCTGGATCGACCGCGAGGGCAATCTGCACGAAGGGGAGGTGCCGGCTTCCCACGAGAACGACCAGTGGGGCGCCGGATTCTTCCACCGGGAAAGCCGCGACGCCTTCATTGCCCTGTGGCTGGAGCACCGGTCGGAAAACTGCGGCCCCCTGAACCACAGCGGCCCTCCCAACCTCAGCTATTTCGGCCGCGGCCAGATCTGGTGCCGCGCCGCCATCCAGGGCAGGACGGAGATGAGAGAGGGATCGGCGCTCTTTCAGAAGAACGCCTACTTCGCCTCGCATTACCCAGAGCAAAACGGACGCGAGATCGTTCAGGATCTGCGCCGGCGACTGCTGAATCCCCTCCTGGTTTCGGAAGGAGAACTACCGGAGGTCGAGGCGGCTGCGAACGGGAGGTTGGGGCGCCCTGGAGAGACCGGCCTGACCCCTGCCGGGGCCGCCGACCTCGCGCTCAAACGCTCCGTATGGGATGCTTTGCGCCAGGTGGAAGACGACCAGCTCGGGAGGATCGACAGCAACGTGGTCGACATGGGGTACATCTACGATCTGCGCGTCGACGGCGGAGTGGTCCGCATCCTGATGACGATGCCCCACCGCGGCCGCCCGAAATACCGGTTCATCGGCAACCCCATCCGCGACCGCGTGCTCGCGGTGGACGGAGTTCGCGAGTGCATCGTCGACTTTACCTGGGAACCGGAGTGGACCGCGGCTCGCCTCACCCGAACCGGCAGCAGGTCGCTCGGCCTGTAAAAAAAGAACCCCGCCGAGCCGGGCTCGACGGGGTCGCTGCTTCAGATGCGGCAGGCCTACTCGGAGGCCGTTGCCTTGACCTCGGCCCAACTCACCGCCTCGACAGCGGTGGTGGTCTCCGGAGCGATCAAGGCGGCGGTCGTCATCGAGGACGAAACCCAGCGGCCGTGGACATCGACGTCGGCGGTGACGCCCCAGCCCGTGGGCTCGGAATCCCCGGTCTCGAAGACCGCGCTCTGCGTCTCGCTGTCGAGCAGGGCGTCCACCGTGCCCAGCGGCACGAAGGAAACCCGCGGCTCGTCGAGCTCGACGACCTCTCCACTGGGATCGACCTGGTAGTCGACGGGAACCTCCCAGTAGATCGTGTAACGCGTCGCGTCTTCGACCGACTCCCACGAAACCAGCATGAACTGCTCCTGGTGGCTTCCGTAGGGTTGGACGGTGGCCTGAGAGGGCGCCGGAACGTCGGAACTCGGGCACTGCCCCCAGGCCGCGCTCGCGAAAGCGAGAGCGACGCCTGCCATCAGCATCCGCTTCTTCATGAGACACCTCCTTGAAGAGAGGATACCATCTGTGTCAACGGTACCACTGTTTCGCCCCAATTCCAAGGAAAATCCTCTCCGCAATCTGCTGGAGCAAGCCGGAGCTGACCCCGGCAAAGGTCACTTCGAGCTGTGGGCCCCCCGGCAGCCTCAGTCGGAGGCACCGCGGGCGGCCGGTGCATGGACCGCGCCTCCCCCCCGGAACGAACGAGTGGAACCCGCGGGGGAACTGAACCACTTTTTTCCAACCCGCGACGGCCGCGCTCGCGGGACGCCTTTTGGATTGCCCTTCAAAGGTTCTATTTTCCTGCTCATGAATTCCTCCTGCCTGGCCAATTGCCTCACCGATGCGGAGCGCACCCGGTTCGAGGAAAAGGGCTACCTCGTCATTCCCGAAGCCCTGCCGCCCGACCGCACCGAGGCCCTGAGGCACGCCTGCGACCGCCTGATCGCCGAGAAGCGGCGCCACCACGGGTTCGGACCCCACGATCCCGTCGACATTCCCGACATCATCGGCCAGGACCCGCTGTTTCTCGAACTCGTCGACTGGGAGACCACCTTCCCCAAGGTCTGGGGAATACTCGGCTGGAACATCTGCATCTACCATTCCGGCCTGTTGATGACCCCGCCGGGCGATCCGGAACGGCCGTCATCTGCCGCCACCGTTGCCTGGCACCAGGACAGCATGAGGGTGAACGACGAAATCGAGGCGACACCGCGCCCCCGCCTTTCGCTCAAGGTGTTCTTTTTCATCAGCGACATGTCGGAGACCGGCCGCGGCAACACTCTCATCGTCCCGGGATCTCACCTGCACGACGAAATCGACGTTCCCGAGGACGGCCGATCCAGCCCCGACGGGGCGATTCCCCTGTGCGTGCCTCCCGGCACCTCCGTCATCATCGACCGCCGCATCTGGCACAGCCGCAGCGTCAACAGCTGGCACGAGACGCGCAAGATGCTGATGATGGGCTACAGCTACCGCTGGCTGCTGCCCAAGGACAACATGACCGTCGAACACCTCTACCGAGGTCTCGACCCGATCCGGGGGCAGCTGCTCCGCGACAATCCGAGCAACAACAGCACGTATGCGCCGGAACAGGGAGAAGCCCCGCTGCGCGACTGGCTCGAGGAGCACCGCCCCGCCGATGCGGCGTGGACGACGGGAAACCGCCCCCGGCAGTCCTACGTCCCGGCCATGCCCGGGGTCAAGGCGGCCAGGTAATTCCTCGGCACGCCATCCCGCGCCGCCATCGGCCGGCTCGAAAGAAGGAAATGGAAACGACAGACGGCTGGAACAAGGTAGCAACCCTCGAAGAGCTGGAGCCGGGAGACGCGAAGGCGGTCCGGGTCGGTGAAGGGCGCAGCATCGCCCTTTTCAACGTCGACGGCCGCATTTTCGCCACCGACAACCAGTGTCCCCACATGGGATACCCCCTGACTCGCGGAGTCGTCCGCAACGGCGTGCTCACCTGCGACTGGCACGGCCGCCGCTTCGACCTCGAGGGGGGCGGCTGTTTCAACAACATGTGCGACGACCTCGAGGTCTTTCCCGTGGAGCTGCGCGGCGAGGAGATCTGGATACGCCCGGGAGACGGCGCCTACCGCCGCCGGGAGCAGCACCTGCGGCTGTTGCGGGAAGGGCTCCTGCACGAGGACCGCTGGACGATTTCAAAGGCGGTCGCCCTGATGCTGCGCGGGGAGGTGCCGGAAAGCGCCCCCGTG
>JAPOZF010000680.1:0-1340 GCA_026706165.1 Gemmatimonadota bacterium | reverse complement strand
CGCCGGCGCCGGGGTCGATCTCGCCCGCTTCGTCAACGGGATCGCCATCGGACGGCGCTACGGGGGCGAGGACCGCCTGATGGCACTGGCAACCGCGGCGACCAGCGCCGCCGGAGAGGCGGCCGAACGCCTCGAGGTGGTCACCCTGCCGGAACCGGTCGCCTGGGACCGCATTGCCGGATGGGTGCGGCTCTTCTCCCGCAACGGCCAGGAAAACCGGATCGAGAGGTGCCTGTTCACGGCGAGGGCAAAGGGGGAGGAGGGCGGTATCCTTCCCCTGCTGTACGAATGCGCGGCGCAGCCCGGTTTTCTCGGGTTCAGCGGCAATTTCCAGACCCTGGGATACCTCGCCGAGCTGACGCGGTCCTTCGGCTGGGAGCATGCCTCCGAGCTCACCCTGAATCTCGGCGCCAAGACCGTCGGCCAGCGGCGGGGGGAGCCGCAGCTGTTCAGGCGGGACGCCATCGAAAAGATGATCTCCCTGAGGCCGGAGATCGACAGGGCCGCGCAAGCGGAGGGCACCCGGGACGAATACGACGAAGACGCCCTCGTCGAGGCGGTGTCGAGCGTGGACATCGACCGCTCCTTCGACGCCATCGCCGCCGCCCTGGCCTCCGGGGTCCGCCTGGAACGGTTGATAACGACCTTCGTCCTGCTCGCGGCGGACCGCATGGCACGCACCCCCGTCAACGTCGACGCCGGCTGGGAGTGCCTGACCCGGGAGCTGAATCTCGCCCGGTCGCTGAGGGCCGCCCGTGCCGAAGCCGGGGACCGCGTCGCCGTCATGGGACTGTTTCACCTCGCCTGGCAGCTGTTCGACGACCGCTGGCTCAACATACCCGCGCGCCCACTCGGCCAGACCCCGGAATGTTCCCGCAGACACTCCTGGAGAAGCCAGGAGGAGGGCATCGCTGCCATCTCGAGGTCCGTCGAGACCCTGCAGGTCGCCGATGTCGGGGACCAGGTCCTCGCCTATCTGCGGGCCGGCTGCGACGGCAGCCGGCTTCTTCACGAGCTCGGCCGCCTGATCCTCTGGAACGATACCGGGCCGGAGCTGCTTCCGACCCTGGGCACCATCTGGGAAGAGTGGGAAGGGGGCGGCTCCGGTGATGAGGCGGCCGGGGCAGGACATCCCTCCCGTGCTCAGCTGCTGGTCGCCCTCGCCCGCTACGCCACCGACATCCGCACCAACGCGGAAAGCGGATCGGCCACGACCACTGCGATGCGTTTCGCCGAGGGCCGCACCACCGTGGACGTCTTCGACGATTGAAAGGGAGACCATGACGACGGACAGCTTCGTGCGGGTCGCCGACCTCGCCGAGGTCGAGGAGGGAAAGCCG
>JAPOZF010000186.1 GCA_026706165.1 Gemmatimonadota bacterium | reverse complement strand
GCAACGGCTACGACCTGCTCGCCCTGATGACGGGGTCCGAGGGTCTGCTCGGCCTCATCACCCGGGCGACGCTGCGCATTCTGCCCAGACCTGAGACGGCGCGCGCCGTCATGGCCGTCTTCGACAGCGTGCAGGCGGCCGGGCGCGCGGTCGCCGACATCATTGCCGCCGGGATGGTCCCCGCCGGCATGGAGATCATGGACCGGCTGGCGATCGAAGCGGTCGAGGACTTCCTCGGGTGCGGGTACCCGCGCGGCGTCGAGTCGCTGCTGCTCGTCGAGCTCGACGGTCCCCGGGCCGAGGTCGAGGCCCAGTTCCCGCGGCTCGAAGGGCTGCTGGAGGCGGCGGGTGCGACACAGATGAGGAAGTCGGCCGACGAGGCGGAGCGGCTGCAGCTGTGGGCCGGCCGCAAGGCGGCGTTTCCCGCGATGGGGAGGATCACTCCGGATTACTACTGCATGGACGGCACCATTCCGAGGGGGCGCCTGCCCGAGGTTCTCAGCCGCATCCAGGAGCTTTCCAGGCTCTACGGCCTCGCCGTTGCCAACGTCTTCCACGCCGGTGACGGCAACCTGCATCCCCTCGTCCTCTACGACGGCAACCAGCCGGGGCAGCTGGAGACGGCCGAGGAGCTGGGCGCCGAGATCCTCAAGCTCTGCGTCGCCGCCGGGGGCGTGCTGACCGGGGAGCACGGCGTCGGCATCGAGAAGCGGGACCTCATGCCCTGCATGTTCGGCGACGCCGACCTCGACGCCCAGGAGCACGTCAAGGCTGCCTTCGATCCCCGCCACCTGCTGAATCCCGGCAAGGTGTACCCCGTGCTCCGGCGCTGCGCGGAAGGGCGCATGCACGTGCACGGCGGCCAGCTCTCCTTTCCCGGGCTCGAGCGTTTCTGAGGAATGACCCAGTCGACTCCCGTCGAGGAACAGCTTCTCCGCGACCCGGCCGAAGTGGCCGAGGCGGTGCGCCGTGCAGCCGACCGCGGGAGCAACCTGGTGATCGCCGGCAACGGCACCCGCTCCTTTCTCGGCCGCCGGGCCTCCCAGGGTGACCGGCTGGAGCTTTGCGGGCTGGACGGCCTCGTCAGTTACGAGCCGGACGAGCTGATAGTCGTCGCGCGCCCCGGGATGAGGCTGACGGCGCTGGAACAGCTCCTTGCCGAACGCGGCCAGCACCTGGCCTTCGAGCCGCCGCACTGGTCTGCCGCCGCCACCCTTGGAGGCACGATCGCCTGCGGGCTTTCCGGACCGCGGCGTTTCAAGGCCGGGGCCGCCCGCGACTTCGTCCTCGGGGTCGAGTTCGTCGACGGCCGTGGAGAGCTGGTGCGCGCCGGCGGCAAGGTGGTCAAGAACGTCACCGGCTACGACCTGCCCCGGGCCATGACCGGTTCCTTCGGGACTCTCGGGGTGCTGACCGAAATCTGCCTGAAGCTCTGGCCGCGGCCGGAAAGCGAGCGCACCGTGGTCGTCGAGGGGCTGCCGATCGGAGCAGCCGCGGAAAGACTGGTGTCCTGGGCCCGTCTGCCCTTCGAGATCAGCGGCCTGGCCTGGTTCCCGGAAGACGCCGGCAACCGCACCTTCGCCCGCGTCGAGGGGCTGCAGGCGGCGGTGGTGGAGCAGGCGGAAACGCTGGCGCGGGAGGCGGGAAGCGGCGCCGGAATTCTGGATGACGACCAGTCCCGCCGGACCTGGCGGGAAATCCGCGAGCTCTCGGCGATGCAGCCTGGAGCAGGAGAGGAGCTGTGGCGCTTTGCGGTCCCCGCGAGCGCGGCGGTTTCCCTGGTCGAACGGCTGCGATCGCAGGGAATGGTGCGCTGTGGCCTCGACCAGGCCGGGGCTGCCGTGTGGGCCCTGATGCGGGCCGGTTGCGACCGGGCCGCCCTGCACGCCCACGCCCTGGACTGCGGGGGCGGCGCCCGGCGCTTCTCGACCGGCCCGCAGGACGACAACGAAGAGGCGTTCACACCGCTTCCGCCTCCGCTGATGGCGGCCAACAGGGCCCTGAAGAAGGCCCTCGATCCCGGTTCGACACTGAATCCCGGGCGCATGTACCCCGGCCTTTGATCCCCGGTTGCGGCCTGAGGGCCCTCGCGTCCAGCCATTTTTGACACTCCTCCCATCTGCCTTTCTTTATAATCACCGAATTTTCCGCCCTTCAGACGCTGTTTTGTAGAAGCCGGCGCCATTGCCGGCCGCCTGTTCGCGGCATTTCCGACCTCACATGGACCAGCTCCTCGGCCCCATTCAGAAAGAGATCGACCTCTTCGAGCGCCGCCTCGACGAAATGTTGCGGTCCGACGTCGAAATGGTTCACCAGGTGGCCCGCTACATGGCCGCCCTCAAGGGTAAGAGACTGCGGCCGGCCCTGGCGGTGGTGTGTACCAAGGCGACCGGTTCGTGGGACGATCGCGTCATCGACGCCGGAGTCGCCGTCGAGATGATCCACGCCGCCACCATGATCCACGACGACGTGGTCGACCGCGCCGAAACGCGGCGGGGCAAGCCGTCGGTCAACTCCAAGTGGAACGACCACACCGCTGTGATGTTCGGGGACTTTCTGTTCGCCCGGGCCCTCTCCCTGCTCGTCGGTCTCGGCAACCGCGATGCCCTGGCCGCGGTTTCAGGGGCCACCGAACGCCTCATTCAGGGAGAGATCCACGAGTCCCAGATCTCGCTGCAGCGCGACACGAGGGAGTCCTCCTATTTCGCCATGGTGGGGGACAAGACTGCATCGCTGATCTCGGCCTCCTGCAGGATCGGTCCCCTGATCGCCGGGGCGCCCGAAAGGACGGCGGAAGCCCTGGGCAAGTACGGCGAGTACCTCGGGCTCGCCTTCCAGATCGCCGACGACATGCTCGATTTCACCGGAGACGCCGACACCATGGGCAAGCCGGTCGGTTCCGATTTGCGGGAGGGCAAGATCACCCTGCCGCTGATTCGCGCCCTCGCCTCCGCACGCGACGGCGAGCGCCAGCGGATCGAGGCGACTCTCCGGCGCGAGGATCAGGCGGAATCCGACTGGGAGGAGGTCGTGCACTTCGTCGAAACACAGGGCGGGATCGGCTCGGCGGCCGAGGAGGCCCGGCGTTACGCCGGCATGGCCCGGGAGTGCCTGAAGGGTCTGGAGCCCTCGGTGCCCCTGGCCATCCTCGAAACCGCGGCGCGCCTCGTGGTCGAACGCGAAAATTGATATGGGCGCGCATCTTTCTGGGCGGCGCGGGGCTACTTCTCCTGTTTCTTCTTCTGCCCCCCGCCCAAGTCCCGTCTCCCGTGGAAAAGCACCACGTCGCCATGGGCACGATCGTGCGCATCGCGCTGTACGCCGGGGAGGATGAAGCGGATGAACTTTTTGCCCTGGCCGCCGAACAGATCGACGCCATCGATTCGTCGCTGAGCAACTACCGGGCGGAAAGCGCCGTCGGCCGCCTCAACAGCGCCGGCAGTCTCGATGACGGGGGCGGGGTGCCCGAACTTGGATTCGTGGTGGAGCGGTGCCTCCACTGGTCGCGCCGGACCGGCGGAGCATACGACCCGACCGTCGGCCCCCTGACGGCCCTGTGGAACTTTCCCGAGGCGGTGGCGCCGCCCGATTCGGCTCTCGTCGACTCGGCGCGCGCCCTGGTCGACTTCCGCCTAGTGCAGGTCGGCCCCGCCGGTACCGCCCTGTCGGCTCCGGGGATGCGGGTCGATCTCGGCGGATCGGCCAAGGGATACGCCGTCGACCGCGCCGTCGAGGCGTTGCGGGATGCCGGGCTAGAGGCGGGTCTCGTCGAGGCCGGCGGCGACATCCGCTACTGGGGAGAAAAGCCGGACGGCAGCGACTGGCGGTTGGGCCTGCTGCATCCCAGGGAATGCGAGCGCTACCTGGTAGCGGAGAAGGTGGGACTTCCGGCCCTGGCGACTTCCGGAGATTACGAGCAGGCTTTCGAGTTCGAGGGGAGACGCTACCACCACCTGCTCGACCCCGCCACGGGATACCCCGCCGCGAGGGCGATCAGCGCCTCCGTATGGACGGAAACCGCGCTCGACGCCGATATCCTGGCGACCGCCGTCTTCGTTATGGGACCCGACGAGGGCATCGGGTTCGTCGAGACGCTCCCGCGGGCCGAGGCGGTGGTTTTCTTCCTCGAGGACGGCGCCGTCCGGCACCGGGCTTCGTCCGGCCTCGACGGCCGGCTGAAGGAAATGACAGTTCCGCGGAATCCTCTGGAATAGCCGGAAGAATCCGCGGACGAGAAACGACGGACATGTGAGAAGATGAGAAAGAACTGGAAAGCTCTCCTGACCCTGGCGTTGATAGCCATCGCCGCTTTCTACCTGTACCCGTCGCTTGACTTGTACGGGATGTCGAGCGCGGACCGGGAGAAGATGAAGCTCAATTCCCCCGCCAGGTACTTCGACCTCCACGGTCGCGCGATTACACTCGGACTGGACCTGCAGGGCGGGATTCACCTCGTGATGGAAGTGGATATCGAGGGCATGACTGACGAGCAGGCGCAGGATGCCGTGGCGCGGGCGCAGGAGGTCATCCGCAACCGCGTCGATCAGTTCGGTGTCGCCGAGCCCACCATTCAGCGCCAGGGAGTCAACCGCATCATCGTCGAGCTCCCAGGGCTGCAGGATGTCGAACGCGCCAAGAACCTGATCGGACAGACCGCCCTTCTCGAGTTCCAGCTCGTCGAGCCGATAGAGGACCGCAACCGCCTGCTGCAGCGCATAAGCGGCCTGCTCGCCGCCGGCACCGGGGACACCGCGGCCTCGGCCGGGGACGCCGGCCCGGAACTGGAAGAGGAAGAGGCCGCCCTTGCGGATTCCGCGGCCGGGGAGGATCCGGTCAGCCTGTTCGACACCGAGACCGAGGATGCCGGTCTGTTCGAGGAGCCTGAGAAGGAAGACCCCGGTTACCGCGAGCTGTCGTCGCTCCTGCAGGGCCTTCGCGACGACGTCGTCATCCGGGTCGAGGACATCCCCGCGGTAAAGGCCCACCTCGAAGACCACCGCGCCCGGGCGGTCATTCCCGAGGACGTCGAGTTCCTGTTCAGCAGCAAGGCCGAGGGGGTCCCGGGACAGCTGTTCCAGAAGCTGTTTCTGGTGCGCAAGAAACCGGAGATGACCGGCAACATGATCGGGGACGCCCAGGTCCAGATCAGTCAGGCGATCGAGCATCTGGGGCAACCTGTCGTCGCCTTGTGGACCACGGACGAGGGGGTCCGCCTCTTCCGTCAGATCACCGGGGCCCACATCGGCGAGCGCCTCGCCATCGTTCTCGACGGCGCCGTGTACATGGCCCCGGAGCTGGTGACGAAGATCCAGAACGGACGCGCCGAAATCACTGGTCTCAGCAACGAGGAAGAGGCGAAGGACCTTGCCATCGTGCTGCGCGCCGGCGCCCTGCCCGCCAAGGTCGAGGTAATCGAGGACCGCACGGTCGGCCCCTCCCTCGGCAAGGACTCGATAGAGCAGGGGCGGGTGGCCGCGGTGATCAGCATGGCCATCGTCGCCGTTTTCATGCTCCTCTACTACCGCTTCGCCGGCCTCGTCGCCAACGTCGCCCTGGCCCTGAACATCCTCTTCGTGTTCGCGGTTCTCGCCGGTTTCGATGCCACCCTGACCCTGCCGGGAATCGCCGGTATCATCCTGACCATCGGAATGGCGGTCGACGCCAACGTCCTGATCTTCGAACGCATCCGCGAGGAGCTGCGCTCCGGAAAGACGGTGCGCTCGGCGATCGACAGCGGCTACGGCAACGCGCTCTCCGCCATCATCGACGCCAACCTCACCACTTTCATCGTCGGCATCGTCCTCTACGAGTTCGGGACCGGCCCCATTCGCGGCTTCGCCCTCACCCTGTGCATCGGGATCGCCTCGAGCCTGTTCACGGCCCTCATTGTCACCCGCAGCCTGTTCGAGCTGTACACCGCCAGGGAGCGGGTCGAGTCGTTGAGCATCGGCCCGATCGGAGTGCTGTCGAACCTCAGCATTCCCTTCGTCAACTTCCGCAAGGTAGCCATGCTCGTTTCGGCCGCGGTCCTGGCCGTCGGGCTGGTCTCCGTCGCGGCGGTAAACAAGCTGACCCCCGGCATCGACTTCGCCGGGGGCACCCTGCTCGAGCTGCATTTCGAGCCCGCGGTGCCGGTCGAGGAGATCCGTTCCAATCTCGGGGCGGTTCCTGTGGGAGAGGGGACGCGCGACTACAGCTCGAGCGAGATCAAGCAGTTCGGGGCGCCGGAGCACATCCTGATCCGCGTCACCGAATCGGAGACGGGCACCGACGTCGCCGACGGCATCAAGCAGGTGTTGAGGGCGGGTCTGGGAGGAAACATCGCCGATGCCGACTGGGTACGGCGCCAGGAGAAGGTCGGTCCCAAGATCGGCGAGGAGCTGACCGGGGCCGCGGTTCGCGCCGTGATCGTGTCGCTGGCGCTGATCCTCGTCTACATGGCCTGGCGCTTCAAACAGTTCCTGTTCGGCATCGCGGCGGTCGCCGCCCTCGCTCACGACGTGCTCATCACTCTCGGCCTGCTCTCGATTCTCGACATCGAGATCACTCTCGCGGTGGTCGCGGCGATCCTCGCCATCGTCGGCTATTCCCTCAACGACACCATCGTCGTCTTCGACCGCATCCGCGAAAACCTGCGCAGCGGCATGCGGGCGGAGTTCGGAGACACACTCAACATCAGCATCAACGAGTGCCTGAGCCGCACGGTGATTACGTCGCTGACAACCCTGATTGCGGTCACCGTCCTGATGATCTGGGGCGGCGAGGTGATTCGCGACTTCACCCTGACCCTCGCCGTCGGTATCCTCGTGGGGACCTACTCCTCCGTGTTCGTCGCCAGCCCGGTGCTGCTGGCCGGCCACGAGCGCTCGCAACGGAGGCAGGAGCGCTCCCGGCGGCAGCAGCGCGGGGGCGGAAGCGGCAGGTAGGCCCCGGCAGGCCCATGCCGGGGAGTTGGGAAATGGTGGCCCCTGGCTTCCGGGATCCAATCGGAGACGCTGTCGAGAATGTCTTGAGCGCCTCCCCTCCGCGCTGAACTGGAGAACAGCCCAGCGATGAAAAGGTTCGGAACCGGAGGGCTTCGCAGGAGATCCTCCCTGGGAATCCCGGCGCAATTCCCCCTGAACGCCCGCTGGGCGGTATGCTGCCTGCTGCTCTTCCTGGCGCTGGTGACTCCCGAGCCGCGGCCTGATATCGACGCCGCATGGTCCCTCGGGCTGCTCCTGGCCTTCGCCTTCGTCGCCCAACAGGTCGCCCGCAGCATCTCACTCCCCGATGTCGTCGGCTGGATGGCGGCCGGGATGATCCTCGGAGAGGGAGGGATGCGGGCGGTGCTTCCCGCTGCCTCCGGCAGCGTCGAACTCGTCTACACCCTTGCGGCGTTGTGGCTGGGTTGCCTTGCCGGCCTCGGCCTCGACCTTCGCTGGGAACGGCGCAGACCACCCCTTCCCCTGGTGATCTTCCTGTCGACTCTGGGAACGGCCGCGGTTTTCGGTGGCGGCGCGATCCTGCTGGCAGGGCTCTCCACCGAATCCGCCCTCGCCCTCGGCGCCCTTGCCGCCCTGTGGGGACCGATCGTCGCATCGACGCTGATCCGAAAAAACGAGCCGGTGCTGGCCGCCGCCCTCGGCTCCGCGTTCGCCCTGATTCTTCTGAGTGCGGTCCTGCTCTTGGCAGCGCAAAGGGATTCTTTTGACGGCGTCCCCGGGTCGGTCCTGCTGCGCCTGTGGTCCTCTGCCGCAGTCGGCCCCCTCCTGGCCCTGATGCTGTGGCGGCTCCGGCTCCTGGGCACGCGCACGGCATCGGTTGTCGCGCTTGGCGCGGGATTCCTGCTGCTGGGGATTCTCGTCCGCGACACCCACCTGTTCGCACTGATCGCCGGACTGGGCGCCGGGGTCGTGCTCGCTTCCCTGGACCGGTCCGGCCTGCGGCAGATGCTGGAGCCGGGCCGCGCACCCGCGGGCCTGGTCTTCTTCGCCATCGCCGGAGCCTCCCTCGACCCCGTACGGCTGGCGACATCCCCGGTTCCGGGTCTGTACGAACTGCTGCTCCTTCAGCTTTTCGCGGTCGTCGCGGCGCGCCTGCCCGCCCCTCTCGCCTGGCCTCCGCTTCCCATGGCCGGCGCCGGATTTTCCCGCCGCCACGGCCTGCTGCTCCTGCCCGGGGGGGCGCTCCTGTATGAAGTCGCCTGCAGGCCCGAGGGCGTGGCGGCATTGTTTGCGCACCCCCTCTCCGAGCTGGTTCGCCAGTTCGCCATTGCCAACCTGCTCCTTTACGCCGTCCTCCTTTCGGCGCTCGCGCGGCGGTTCCTGCCCTCCCGGGAACATGCCTTTTCCGAGCCGGAACACCCCGCGGAACCCTCCCTGGGCAAGGCTGCCGAATCCACCGGCTCCCCCGCGCGCTGACTCCCTTTTCAACAACCGCGAACCGCGCTTTTTCTCCGTCTGACGGACAATCGGTTTCAGTCAGCTGAAACCAGGCATTTGCGGGACGCGGCCGCCTCCCGGCGAGGCCCCTCAAATTGTGCCTCCGAGGGGGGCATCCGTACATTGGAGAGTTGCGGTTTTTCCGACCAGACCAGGCCTTCGTGAAAGAGATCGCCCGCAATCTTCAGGCCGTCGAGGAGCGAATCGCAGGGGCGGCGGCGCGCGCCGGAAGGCGGCGGAGCGACATAACGCTCGTAGCCGTCAGCAAAACCCGTACTGCCGGGGAGATCGAGGCGGCGATTGCCGCCGGGGTGACCCACCTCGGCGAGAACCGGGTCCAGGAGGCGGAATCGAAGCGGCGATGCGTGCAATCTGCCGCTGCCTGGCACCTGGTCGGCCGCCTGCAGTCGAACAAGGCGGGCAGGGCGGTGGAACTGTTCGATGTCGTGCAGTCGGTGGACAGCCCCCGCCTTGCGGCCGCACTGCAACGGCGCGCAGTCCAGGCAGGGCGTTCGCTCGACGTGCTGCTTCAGGTCAACAGCTCCGGGGCGGCCGGGCAGGGAGGTGTTCCTCCCGAGGAAACCCCGGCCCTCGCGGAACTGGTCTCCGGGATGTCGCACCTGAGGGTACTCGGGCTGATGACGATCGCCGAGTTCACCTCGGACGAGGCTCGCCTGCGTTCCTGCTTTGCGCGCCTGCGCTCCCTGTCGGAAGACCTGACCAGGGCGGCTGTCGAAGGCGTCGAGACCTCCGTCCTGTCCATGGGCATGAGCGGCGACTTCGAAATCGCCATCGAAGAGGGTGCCACCATGGTGCGGGTAGGAACGGCGATATTCGGACCGCGAGCAGCGCCATAGGAGTTGCCATTGTTCGATCACAGTTATTTCCT
>JAPOZF010000520.1:8867-9409 GCA_026706165.1 Gemmatimonadota bacterium | reverse complement strand
CTCACCGTACAGCTGCGCGGCAAGAGTCTTGTTGTGGGAAATGACGAGGGTCGGCCGGTCGAGCTGCTGGATGGCATTGGCCATCGTGAAGGTCTTGCCGCTTCCGGTGACCCCCAGGAGTGTCTGGAACTGCTGTCCGCTTCCGACCCCGGCTACCAGCTCTTCTATGGCTCTGGGCTGATCGCCCGCCGGCCTGTACTCGGAAATCAGGTCGAATCCGGACACGCTTTGTCTGCTCTCCCTGGATCCCGGGGCATTGCTTCAGAACCGCCGAATCAGCTGGCCTCTGGAGCCGCAGCAATCGCACCCGCCGACTTGTGGTCCGTCCGGCTACACCGTCCCTGGAGGGCCTGATTCACACGCCCTCCAGGCTTGAAGACAAACCCTAATCTATCCGGGCAATACGACGGGTGTCAATTTCAGGCTCACCTGCTTTGGCAGGGAACGGCAAATTGCGCATTCAGTGCAATTAATGCATGAATGGCAGCCATTATGGCAGTTAATCCGTTTTTTTCCTCACGTGGTCGTCGGTCTGGACAATC
>JAPOZF010000520.1:0-8857 GCA_026706165.1 Gemmatimonadota bacterium | reverse complement strand
TATTGCAGCATTTATGTCATTTAATCAGTTTTTTTCAAGAACCCCTCAAAATCGTATAACTAATGAAACACCAGATAATTAGAGAGTTTTTTCCGCAACTGGTACATCGATTGCAAGGGGTTCTCCTGTCAACCACCAGCAATTGCATTGCAACCGGAGAAGAGGAATGGCCATGGCCAAGGTAATCGGCATAGATCTGGGTACGACGAATTCGTGTGTGGCCGTAATGGAGGGGAAGGATCCCGCCGTGATTTCGAACGCGGAGGGGGGGAGAACCACCCCCTCGATGGTCGGGTTCGCGAAAGACGGTGAACGCCTTGTCGGGCAGACCGCGAAGCGCCAGGCGGTCACCAATCCCCGGAATACCATCTTCTCCATCAAGCGCTTCATGGGACGCCGTTTCGAGGAGGTGTCCCAGGAAATCGCGGAGGTTCCGTACGAGGTATCGAAGGGGGCCCGGGACCTGGCGGTGGTCCAGGCCGGCGGCGGCGAGTTCACACCCCCGGAGATTTCGGCCATGGTGCTTCAGAAGATGAAGCAGACCGCCGAAGATTACCTCGGAGAGGAAATCCAGCAGGCGGTCATCACCGTGCCTGCATACTTCAACGACGCCCAACGGCAAGCTACCAAGGACAGCGGCGCCATCGCCGGGTTGGAGGTGTTGAGAATCGTCAACGAGCCGACTGCCGCGGCGCTCGCTTACGGGCTCGACAAGGAGGGCCGCAACGAGAAGATCGCCGTGTACGACCTTGGCGGGGGCACGTTCGACATCTCGATTCTCGAACTGGGCGACGGGGTATTCGAGGTCAAATCGACCAACGGCGACACCCATCTGGGCGGCGACGACTTCGATCAGCGCGTCATCGACTGGATCGCCGAAGAGTTCGAGCAGGCTGAGGGAATCGACCTGCGCAAGGATGCGATGGCGCTTCAGCGCCTGAAGGAGGCCGCGGAAAAAGCGAAATGCGAGCTGTCGTCGGCCGGCTCGACCGAAATCAACCTCCCCTTCATCCCCGGGGAGCAGACCGGGCCCAAGCACGTCCAGACCACCCTTTCGCGGGCGAAGTTCGAGCAGCTGGTCGAGGATCTGGTTCAGAGGACGCGGGTTCCATGCGAACAGGCCCTGCGCGACGCCGAAATCACTCCCTCGGAGGTTGACGAGGTGATCCTGGTCGGGGGGTCGACGCGCATGCCCAAAGTGCAGGAACTGGTGCAGGAGCTGTTCGGAAAGGAGCCGCACAAAGGCGTCAACCCGGACGAAGTGGTGGCGATCGGCGCCGGCATTCAGGCCGGCATCCTGTCAGGAGACGTGGATGACGTGCTGCTTCTCGACGTGACCCCGCTGTCGGTCGGCATCGAAACCCTGGGCGGGGTGATGACCCGGCTGATCGAGCGCAATACCACGATCCCGACGAAAAAGAGCCAGGTGTTCTCGACCGCCGCGGACAACCAGCCCTCTGTCGAAGTGCACGTCCTGCAGGGGGAGAGGGAGTTCGCCAGGGACAACCGCACCCTGGGTCGGTTTCACCTCGACGGGATTCCCGCGGCGCCGCGCGGCATGCCCCAGATCGAAGTGACCTTCGATATCGACGCCAACGGCATCCTCAACGTTTCCGCCCTGGACAAGGGCACCAACAAGGAACAGTCGATTCGTATCGAATCCTCGAGCGGCCTGTCCCAGGAAGACATCGAAGGCATGCAGAAAGACGCCGAAGCGCATGCCGAAGAGGACAGGACGCGACGCGAGCAGGTGGACAAACGAAACGAAGCGGATCAGCTGGTTTACGCCAGCGAGAAGTCGCTCGGCGAGCACGGCGACAAGCTTTCGGCAGAAGACCGGAAGCCTGTGGAGGATGCGATCGCCGAGCTCAAGAAGGTCCTGGAAGAGGATGGGGATACAGCGGCGATCGACGCTGCGGTACAGAAGCTGAACGCCGCGTCGCACAAGCTGGCCGAAATCATGTACCAGGAAGCCCAGCAGCAGGCGGGCGCAGCAGGGGGCGATGGCCCCCCGGAATCAGGCCAGGCCGGAGGTGAAACGAGGGCCCCCGGAGCTGGAAATCAAGCCGGGCCCTCCGGCGCCGTCGATGCCGACTACGAGGTCGTGGACGACGATTCCGAAAAGAAGAAATAGCGGCCGGGGCCGTTGCGTGAGGCGGTTGTGTCCCTCCGACCGCCTGCCCGAAAGCCTGCCGGCTGGAATCAATTTGCTTCCGGACCTGCCGCCGGACGAGTATTCGAAGTGGGTCGCCCGACCCGGAAGGATGGGGAAACTGAAAGGGCCCTGAGAGATCCGGGCCTTTTTGCCGAGGGGTCCAGGTCAAGGATTGAGAACGAGTTTGATCCCTTCCTGTTTCTCCATCATTTCAAAACCGCGGTCCCATTCCGCCAGGGGCAGCTCGTGTGAAATAAGCTTCTCGCAGTCGATCACCCCCTGCTCCATCAGCTTCAGCGACCGCTCCCAGGCCGGCCGCCGCTGGCCGATCCCCCCACTTACCTGCAGTTCCTTGTAAGCCACCTTCTCGAAGTCGATCTGCACCGGTTTCCCCGGGAGACCCATCTGCGACACCTTGCCCCGTTTGCGCACCATGTCCAGGGCGAGGTCGACGGCCGGTGCCACCCCGGCGCATTCAATCACGACGTCAGCCCCGTAGCCGCCGGTCAGCTCGCGGGCTCGCTCCGCGGCGTCGGTCCCGTCGACGACTGCGGTCTGCTCGATCCCCAGTTCCTCGGCAAACCGCAGGCGTTCGCGATCCCGGGAAGTGCCGCAAACCATCACCGTGCCACCCTCCGCCTTCGCTACCAGGGCGGAGAACAAACCGACCGGTCCCGGTCCGATAACGGCGACGAAATCACCGGCAGCCACCCCCGCCTGTTCGATTACGGAGTGAACGCAGCAGGCCAGGAGCTCGGTTACCGCCCCGGCCTTGAAGCTGACGTTGTCCGGCAGGCGGTGGACGAACCTTGCGTTGACGTAAGGGGCGAAGCAGCCGTTGTGGAAGTAGCCCATAACCTTGCGGTCGGGACAGAGGTTGTAATGCTCGCTCAGGCAGTAGGCGCAATTGCCGCAGATCTCGATGCTCGGTTCACCGGTTACGCGATCGCCGACAGAGACCTCATTGCCGGTGCCGGCTCCCTTTTCGACCACGACCCCGCTGAACTCGTGGCCCATGACCACGGGTGTGCGGATGTTGTAGTTGATGGTGTCGTGAAGGATGTGCAGGTCTGACCCGCAAATCCCGCTCGCCTTCACTGCGACCTTCACCTGCGATGGACCGGGAGGCTGCTCCTCGGCCTCGCGGAGCTCCACGAACCCGCTGCCCCGCCGGTATTTCACGACTCCCTTCACCCTCTGGTTTCCTCCTCGGCGACTACTGGGTCTGCACGAACTTCAGGCGGTCCCCGGAGGCGATTTCCCCGCTGCCGATCCTCACGACTCGCGAGACACGCGCCCCGACGACATCCGTGACCTCGACCAGGGCAACGCTCACCAGGGTGTCCAGCCCCTCCTCGATGGCGCGCTCCGGACCCGGGAAAACTTCGAAGCGGTACCCCCTGTGCACGTCGTTCTCGCTTCCCAGATTGATGAATATCTCCTCCCCGTACACCGACAGGATTTCCGCAGGTTCACTGCCCAAGCGGATGTTGCCGGGGAGAATCAGTTCGGAGAGCTTGTCCGCTATGTCGACGAGCGCCTGCACCGTCGCCTCTCCTATCGGCGTGGCGAGGAACTCGTCGGAGCCGAACGCCATCTTGCCGAGATTGACGTACTGGTAGTCCCGCTCGCGCGGCTTTCCGAACAGGTCGAGTCCGAGGTCGCGATCGGTCGTCTCCTTCTTCGAATACAACCTCCCTATCGTCGACAGGTCCGCCCCGCGCATTGCGGTCAGCTCCAGTTCTGCGAGACCGCTGAAGGACTTGTACCCGGCTAGGAGCGGATCGCCGATATGGAGCCTTTCCATGTTGTAATCCAGAATCGTTCCCTCGAGAAGGATGTCTGCCCGCAGCAAGCTCGACAGCAAGAATAGCTCCTCTTCCGACCAGTGCTCCCGCGCACCGCCGGCGACCTGCTGCACCGCGTCGTACGGAACGACGCGCCAGACATCCTGGGAACCCAGTTCTTCAGTCAGGAGGGCAGGGAATTCATTTTCAATATCCCACACACCTTCGCGAAAGTCGGACACGTCCTTCATCGGCAGGACCACGATCCACGGCTTGTTGCTTTTGGCCTCGGCCTCCTCACCCGGCCTGCTCTGCAGGTAGCGATCAAGGGGGGACTCCTGCTCCTCCTCCGGCCCGGTGGCAGCGGAATCAGTTTCGGAAACCGGTTTCGTGAGGGGTGCACAGGAAACGGCGAAAAGGAGTACAACTCCGAGTGTGAAGGGGGTCCGGGTATTCACTGTTGGCGATCCAGAGGCAGGGCAACCGCTTGGAAACAAGGCCCCGCTCCAAGGGCTGTCAATCGGCCAGACGGCGGCCTGGTTCGTCCGAAAATGGAAGAATCGTGACGATCTTCCCGCGTGTTCCGGCCGCTAATCCCAGGTCAGGAGTACGGCCATCGCTTCCGGGAGCCTGTCGTAGAGCAGGTCGAATGCCGCCTTGGCTTCGGTGAACGGGATGCGGTGGGTGATCATCCGCTCCGTGGCGATTGCCCCGGTTTCCAGCATGGACATCGCCTCCTCCGAGCTCTCCCTTTTTGCTCCGAGGTCGATGTACCCCCCCAGAAGCCGCCTGCCTTGAATCAGGCTCGAGTAAAGGGGCAGCGGCTCGTTTTCGTACAGACCCAGAACGTGCAGCAGGCCGCCCCGTTTCAGCATCTCCTGGGCCTGCTCGAATGCCCTGGCTCCCCCGCGCCCGCCAACGGCCTCGACGACGACGTCGGCTCCCTCTCCGGTGAGACCGCGGATCGCCTCGACCGGATCGTCCACGGACGCGTCGACCACCTGGTCGGCACCGAGCGCACGCGCCAGGTCGCAGCGCAGGGGCAGCGCATCGACGGCGATGATCCTGGGATCGTACAGCTTCCTGGCCACCTGCATGCACAG
Source organism: Gemmatimonadota bacterium (assembly GCA_026706165.1). The sequence goes on along the minus strand of JAPOZF010000520.1, from coordinate 3,812 downwards.
GCTTCCCACCAGCCCCTGTCCGAGGATCACGAGGGTCTCGCCCCGGGCAATACCGGACTCATGCATCCACCGGACCGAACTGGTCGCAAGCGGCCAGAAGGTAGCCGTCTCGAAGCCGACGCCATCCGGAAGGGGGATGATGTCGCCGCCGTGGCGGTCGATGTCGACGACTACGTATTCGGCATGCGGCCGCACCGAGGCGACGCGGTCACCTGCCGCGTATCCGTCGACCCCGGCGCCGACCTCGACGACGATGCCCGCCTGCGAGTACCCCATGATCGCCGGGTCGACAGGCCCCTCCCGGGTGTAACGGGCGCCTATCTCCGAACCGCGGCTGATCAGGGTGCGCCTGGTTTTCACGAGGACCTCGGTGGAGGATATCCGGGGCGTCTCCACCTCTTCGACAACGATGTTGTGCAGGCCTTCCGGTTTGGCTACCCGCCTCATGATCCTTTCCATTCCAGGCCGGCCCATTGCCCGATGGCGGCGAAAGCCGGGGGAAGGGGAGACCGGGCGACAATGATTCCCCGCCTTCGCCGAAACACTTTCCGACCCTGCCTCGAAGGAGGGCTCTCCACCCCGGGCAAGATGGGCCGCGACCCTTGCCGTCTTCCTGTCCGGGCGTGGACGATGCTCGTAACGCCCGGTTGTTCAGATGTCGTTTATGCGGTCAGTCTCACCCGCTGGCCGGGGTATGTCAAGCTTCCTATCCTCTCGCATCACCGGGAAAAACCCCGGCACCCCCACATTGGCCCGGGTTGGTGGCCATTCCCGGGGATGGTTCCCCCGAGTTCGCCCCCCAGGCTCGCTCAACAGCAAATTCAACGCCTCCATGACGCTCTCCGCACCGGACCACGAACTCGGCCCCGCTTTCACGCGGCGGAACATCCCCATGGAGTGGGGGCGCCTTTCCTGCCTGCACCGGCCGGGATCCGGCTCGACCCTGATCCTGATTCCCGGAAGCTTTGACGACAGCTCCGGATGCAGGGATATCGTCGAACGGCTCGACGCGAGGATGCAGCTGGTCGTCGTGGAACTGCGCGGTCACGGAGGAAGCTGGCCTCCCCCCCGAGACGCCTCGATCGAGCTGTTCGCTCAGGACGTGCTGACCGCCGTCTCCCACCTCGGTCTCGCCTCTCCGCTTTTCGTGGGGGGCCACAGCATCGGCGGCATGATCGCCATGCAGCTGGCCCGGGTACGCCCGGAAATCGCCAGGGGGGTGATCTCCATCGAGGGCTGGACCAGCCACGAGGTGGTGGAGGACGCCTTCGCAGGCCGCATCTTCGACACCCTGACGCCGTCGCTGATCAGCCGCAAGGACGAGACCCGCCGGCGTGTCTTCGAGCGCTGGAGCCCGGAACAGGTCGCTGAATTCCGCACCTGCTGGAAGAAGTGGGACGGGTACGAATTCCTCGCCGGCACCGGGGTCCCGGTCCTCGAGCTGTATGGGGACCGCGGCCGCAAGCCGCCCGGACTCGACGAGCTCCGCATCCCGGACAGGGAAAACATCGAGTTGGTCTGGGTCGCCGGCGCCTCCCACTATCTCAACATCGAACGTCCCGGCGAAGTGGCTCGCGCCTGCACCCGGTTCATCGAGCGGATCGAGAGAGGCGGGGGGTAACCGGCGATGACCGCTTCTTCGGGCCGCCCCGGCAACGCCGCCGAAGCGGGAGCAGCCGTTCCCCTGAAGTTCGACGTGGTCGTCGTCGGCGCCACCCCGGGAGGGATCGCCGCCGCGGTAGCCGCCGCCCGCCTGGGTCGCCGGGCCGCTCTGATCGAGTACCACCGGCACATCGGGGGCATGGCGGCCAGCGGCCTGGGGAAGAGCGACATCGAGAACCGGGCCGCCATCGCCGGGCTCTTCCGCGAGTTCACCGACCGCGTCCTCACCCACTACACCGATCTGTACGGACCCGACTCGGAGAACGTCGCGCTCTGCCGGGACGGGTACCGCAGCGAGCCCTCCGTGGCGGAAACGGTTTTCTCCGAGATGCTGGCAAACTGCGGGGAGAACGTCGCCCTGCTGTGCGGTTTGCGGCTGCTCGCGGTCCATGTCGAGGAGGGCGCGGTTACCGCCATCGAGGCAGCCGATCGCAGCACCGCCGAGGTGCGGCGACTCGAGGGGGGCGTTTTCATCGACGCCACGTACGAGGGGGACCTGTACGCCGCGGCGGGAGCGGAGTTCCGCGTCGGCCGGGAGTCCCGCGACGAGCACGGGGAGCCGCATGCCGGGGTCGTTTACTTCGACTATCAGACCCGCCGGTTCCTGCCGGGAACCACCGGCGCCGGGGACGCCGCCCTTCCGGCCTACACCTACCGCCTCTGCCTGACCACGGAGGCGGAGAACTCCTTCCGTCTCGTCGAGCCGCCTCCCGGGTACGACCGCCGGGAATACCTCGGCTATTTCGACGACCTCGCCGCCGGACGGCTGGCCGGCCCCAGGCACCTCAAGCCGGGCCGCGGGTACAACCCCGCCCATTTCGACACCCTGGTCCGCGCCCTTTCGGTCAGCGACATCCCGAATCGCAAAACCGACGTCAACATCAATCCACGGCCCCTCGCGTTCCCATTCCCCGAGGAGAACCGGGGCTACGTCGAAGGGGACGAGGACACCCGTCAGGGCATCCGCGAACGCCACCGCAACCTGAGCCTCGGCCTCCTGTGGTTCCTGCAGAACGACGGGGAAATCCCCGCCGGGCACCGAGAGCTGGCCAACCAGTACCACCTGCCGCTGGACGAGTTCGCCGACAACGGGCACTTCCCCTTTCAGCTGTACGTCCGGGAAGCGCGCCGGCTGGTGGGTGAGTACACGTTGACGGAGCTCGACATCACCGGTCCCCGGGTCAGCGGGGGGTCGCGCGAGCATGCCGACAGCATCGCCGTGGGAGAGTTCCCGATCGACAGCTTCCCCTGCCACAAGCGGCGCCCTGGAGACGCAGCGGTGCTGGAGGGATACATCGGCATGCTCGAAGCGGAAGCGCCCTACCAGATTCCCTACCAGATTCCCTACCGGATCATGCTGCCAAGAAAGATCGACGGCCTCATCGTTCCGGTGGCCGCATCGACCACCCACGTCGCCTACTCCTCCATTCGCCTGGAGCCGACCTGGATGGCGCTCGGACAGGCGGCCGGGGTGGCCGCTCATCTCGCGCTTCGGCACGAGGTGGCTCCCCGCGCGATACCGGTGCCGGAGCTGCAACGGATTCTGATCTCGCAAGGTCAGGTCATCGAGCTGCCGGGCTGACCCTGCAGGTCCGCCGGCGGGTGCTGCCCCTGCTCGAGTTCCGTGATGGCTGCGACGCCTGATCCCCCCAGGCTCGGAAGTGGCGACGGCGGTGCCGCCCGGGGCGCCGCGAATAAACCAATTTCACCAGGAGTTGGGTTAGAAAGCCCGGCCAGCGGAATACCGGGGCGGTAGGAGCTCCCGTACCGGTTCAGGCGTCGGTGCAGTGGATTACCGACACTTCCCCGAAAGGGATCTCCACCTCGAAGGAGCCGTTCTCCAGCGCCAGCGGCTGTCCCGCGAGCAGGTCGCGGGCGGCTTCAACCTTCCAGCGCAACCGCACCCTCGTGCGCGCCGTTCCCTCTTCGAGATTCAGCAGAAACACCAGCGACCCGCCCCGCCTCGACTGCCGGCGGTATGCTACCACGCGGTCGCCGCTGATGTCGAACCGCGACTCCACCCCGGCTTCCCGCGCGACCTCAAGGGCGACGCCCTCGTCCACCACCGGCACACCGGCGAGGGCCCTCCCGGCTGCCCGGTGACGGCGGAGGAGCCGGTCGCCGCCAGCGGGACTCCGTACCAAGTCATC
>JAPOZF010000156.1 GCA_026706165.1 Gemmatimonadota bacterium | reverse complement strand
TTCACCGTCAAGCTGTGGGATGTCGAGACACAGAACCAGATCGCGTCCCTCGAAGGCCATACGAATGATGTCGATGCCGTGTCGTTCTCCCCGGACGGGGGCACTCTGGCCTCCGGGTCGAAGGATTTCACCGTCAAGCTGTGGGATCTTTTTACTGGGGAAAAAATCGTTGCGTTCGGACATAGGTCTGAGATCGGTTCGGTGTCGTTGTCGCCCAATGGCCTCACGCTCGCCGCTGGGGGGCGGGACGGCAAGGTCCTGCTGTGGGACGTGTCGGAGTGGAGGCGGCCCGGTCCCTTCGCCCTCGCCCTGAAGATCGTTTCCGGCGACGGCCAGCAGGGGGCACCCGGCGCCGCCTTGCCCCAGCCCCTGGTGGTGGAAGTGCGGGATCAGTACGGCAATCTTTTGCCCGATGCGGCCATTGTCTTCACGGTCACCGCTGGTGAGGGCAAGCTCGGCGGTCGTTTCGCAATGGAGAACGTCACCACGGATGCGGATGGCCAAGCCGAGTTGACCCTTACCCTGGGTCCATACCCGGGCCCGAACATTGTGGAAGTTTCCGTCGGCGGGCTCAAGCGGGAGACGTTCCATGCAGAGGGCGTGGGCACGTCAGTGACAGAGTTGGAGGGGGATTACCGGACCTGGCTTTTGCCCGACAAAGCGACGGTGCGTCTGGGAAAAGGCACCTTGGGTGATTGGAAGCAGGCGGTGGCCTTTTCGCCGGACGGGCGGTATTTCGCCGTTGGCAGCAAAATCGGAGTGTGGCTTTACGACATGGGGACATCCCGTCCCTTGTTGTTACTGGACTCCGGGGATGGGGCTCCCGAGTGGGTAGGATTTTCGGCGGATGGGACCACCCTGACCTCGGTTTGGGGTTCAATCCTCACTAGCTGGGATCTGGAGACGCAAGAACGGATCGCCACAGTAAACCCGGTTGGCAGTTTCGGTTCCGGACCGTTGTCCCCGGATGGGACAACCTTAGCGGTGCTCTCAGGGGGTGGCACGCTCTGGCTGTGGGACATCGAGAACGGGGAACTGAGCGCCACCCTGGATCCAGCAGGGCAATGGATTCGTTGCGTATCGTTTTCTCCCGATGGCCATACCTTGGCCACTGGGGGGAGTGATGGCACGGTCATGCTGTGGGATATGGGGACCCGAGAACAGACCGCCACCTTTAAAGGGCATGACCATCATGCGTATGAATTGGCCGTAGATGCGGTATCGTTTTCCCCTGATGGCTCTACGCTCGCCTCCGTCACCAGTGGTTCTTATGGCGCCATCAGGCTGTGGGATATGGGGACCCGAGAACAGATCGCCACTTTGGCAGGGCATAAAGAGCCCGTTGGGGCTGTGTCGTTTTCCCCCGATGGCTCTACCCTCGCCTGCGGGAGCTGGGAGGGCACCATCAGGCTGTGGGATGTGGGGACCCGAGAACAGACCGCCACCTTGAAAGGGCATAAAGAGCCCGCCGGCGCGTTCTCGTTTTCCCCCGATGGCTCTACGCTGGCCTCCGTGGGGCGGGATGGCACGATCCTGCTGTGGGATGTGGAGACGGGAAATAGTGTTGGGCTCTTCGGGCATGTGCAGTTATCCTCGATGGAGCTTTCTCCCGATGGGACCACCCTGGCTATGGCACCCTGGCAGCACTCGGTGATTCTGTGGAACCTTGAAACCCAGGAACGGATCCTTTTGAAAGGATTTAAGGACAAGGTCACTTCGGTGTCGTTTTCTCCCGATGGGGCTACCCTCGCCTCCGGGGGCTACCATGACCTCATTCTGTGGGATGTAGCGACTCGAGAACAGATCGCCAGCCTGGAAGTACCCTTTTCGTATGAAAGAAATTCGGTGTTGTTTTTTCCCGATGGGACCCTGCTCGCCTCGGCGGAGTTTGTGGATTTTAGGGGGACCCTGACCCTCTGGAACATGACCACACAGGAACGGATCGGCACCTTGAGAGAGTTCGAAAATCGAGTATCGGCTTTGTCGTTTTCGCCGGATGGGACCCTGCTTGTTTCTGGCTCCTATTCGGATGGGGTGGTGCTTTGTGACGCACAGACTCAGGAAGAGGTGGCTACCCTGAGTCGGAGAAATACTACGGGAGGGCATAAGGGACATGTCCATTCGATTTCGTTTACCTACGACGGAACGATTCTGGCTTCCGGATCGTCGGATGGCACGGTATTGTTGTGGGATATGCAACAGCTACAACCCCATCCCCAGGTCCTTACCAAGGTCTCCGGCGATACCCAGCAAGGGCCGGCCGGCTCCGCACTGGCCCCCTTCGTCGTTTCCGTGACGGACCAGAACGGGGATCTGTTTGCTGGGGCTACCGTCACCTTCGCGGTCACCGGCGGCGGGGGAGGGCTCTCGGTAGAGACGGCCATCACCAATAGCGAGGGCCGGGCGGCCAGCACCCTGACCTTGGGAAGCCAGCCCGGGGCGAACACCGTAGAGGTAACCGTCCCCAACCTCGACCCGGTGGTCTTTTCCGCTGTCGGACAGGCGATTCCCCAAACCCTGACCAAGGTCTCCGGCGATGAGCAGAAAGGACTGGCCGAGGAAACCTTGGCCGACCCGTTCGTTGTTTTGGTCCTGGATAAGGACGGGCGGCCCCTTTCGGGGACAACCGTTACCTTTTCCGTCGCAGCGGGGGGAGGAACCCTCTCCGCAACCACGGTCCTGAGCGATTCGAGCGGGCGGGCAATCAGCACCCTGACCCTGGGAACCGAGCCCGGGAGAAATACGGTCGCGGTAAAGGCAGGTGAGCTGAAACCGGTGATCTTCAGCGCCACCGGGCAGCCCATTCCCGGGATGTTTACGATCTTTGGCGATGAGCAACAGGGTACCCCCAATACCGCCTTGCCCGACCCGCTCTTTGTACAAGTTTTTGACCAGGACGGCAACCTTCTGGAAGGCGTCGAGATCACCTTCGCGGTCACCGCCGGCGGAGGGACCCTCTCCCCAGCAACGGTCACCACCGATGAGAACGGCCAAGCCGCCACTACCCTGACGCTGGGAAGCGATCCGGGAGCGAACACCGTGGAAGTAACGGTGGCCGGGTTGTGGTCCGTGACCGTGACCGTGACCGCGGTCGCCGCCGAGGCCACCCCCGACTTCGACGGCGACGGCGAAACCGGTTTCTCCGATTTCTTCCTGTTTGCCGACGCCTTTGGAGGCAGCGACCCCCGCTTCGACCTCGACGGCTCAGGCAGCGTTGACTTCGCCGACTTCTTCCTCCTGGCCGACTACTTCGACGATTCAGCAAGGGGCAAGCTGTTGGCGCTTGCCCGGGAGCTGATCGGCCTGCCCGAGGGCCCGCAGCTGCAGCAGAATGCACCCAACCCCTTCAACAGTTTGACCGTGCTCTCCTGGTTCCAGCTTCGGCCGGGACCGGCGCGCGTGGAGGTGTTCGCCCTGACCGGGCAGCGGGTGGCGGTGCTGCACCAGGGGCCGAAGAAGGCCGGAATCCATCGGGTTCACTGGAACGGCCGCGACGATTCGCGCCGCCCTCTGGCCAGCGGCGTCTACCTGTACCGGCTGGTTACGGACGAGACGGTCCAGACACGCAAGCTGACCCTGCTGCGATAAGGTCGTTTTGGAGGGGGAAGACACGAACCGGCTGAAGATGGAACGAGTCTCACTGAGGGCAATAGATAGCCAACATCTACGAGTGCATTGCCCTCTCCGTAGCTCGTGATCAGGAGGACTTCGTTGCCAGCAATGTCAAGTCGTTAGCTGAGGCTTTCGTGAATCCGACCCTGTATCCATTCGGAATCCATGATGCGTTTGCTCACTACCAGGAGAAGCCCCATGTGGTCGGCCAAGGGCCGCCGGCACTACCTACGATGCGTTGCCAGCGGTCCGGGCAAAGGCCCTGGCCGATGAGCCCGCGACGCTCAGGCTCGGCGGCGCCCAATCCATTCAACCCCAGCACCGCGATTCATACCGACATGCCGGTGAGCGGCCAGGTCACCCTGGATGTGTACCCACCTGACCGGCCAGGTGGTGCGCCGGCTCTTGCGCCAGCCGCTGCCGGCCGGGTCGCACACGCTGTTCTGGGAGGGCCGCGACGATCAGGGCCGCCCGGTGGCCGCGGGCGTGTACCTCTGTCGCCTGACCGCCGCAAGGCAGGCCGTGGTGCGCAAGATCAACCTGCTCCGGTGACACGGCGAGAACGGACCGGGAATGATGGTCGATTTCTTGTATTGAATACGGGAATGGTTTGCTGTTTTCGTTTAGCGCGAAAGTTCCGGAGTGAGGGCTAAACTAAAGAACCGGAGGAGCCCCGCGACGCCACTACGCGTGCACCCTTCTGCGTGCCGGGTATCACCTCAATTGTCGGCGATCTCCGGCAACGGCACCCCTGCATCTTTACAGGTCGATTCCAATCTTCGGCGCTTGGAGGGCTCTTTCAGGCTCCAGGTCTGCACGATGTCCTCTGCGTTCTCAGAGCCCTGACGTGAATACGAAATAATGGCGGAAACCCCGTGACAGATGTCAGACAGATGGTGTTGGGGGCATTGTAATCTGCCGGCCTCGCGGCAATTCCTGCTACAGAATTGTCCTGGAGGACGTTCTGCAGGCGCCTGGTGTAGCAGTGCATGGGTAACCGGACCTTGCTTGCCTTCAGGGATGGTCCCGCTCTCCGGCAACGGCACCCCTGCATCTTTACAGGTCGATTCCAGTCTGCGGCGCATGGAGGGCTCCTCCAGGCTCCAGGCCTGGACAATATCCTCAGCGTTCCCGGAGCCCTGACTGGAATACATGAAAATGGCCGAAACCCCGTGACAGATGTCATACAGTTGGGGTTGGGGGCACAGCAGCCTGCCGGCTTCGCGGCAATTCCTGCTGCAGAATTGCCCGCCCGGAGGAAGCTCTGCGTGCGTCTCGTGAAGCAGTGCATGAGTACACGAACCTTGGTTGCCCGCAGCGACGGCTGCGACAGCCGCCTCCAGTTGTTGCCGGGTGAACAAACCTTGCCTGCCCGCAGCGACGGCCGCCTCCAGTTGTTGCCGGGTGAACAAACCTTGCCTGCCCGCAGGCACAGCCCCGCCTGCCTTTACCTGCCCATCGCCATTCACCCTGCCATGCAAAACGTAATGTGGAGTGACCTGGTGCTCCTGGCCGCCTCGTTCAATACTGCAGAATCCCCATCCTTGCCCTGTTATACCTGTGAAAAATGTGTCCTCGATCATAGCGCGACACACGTACTGAGGGGTCGCGCACTTTTCCCTGCTCGGTTCATTCTCACACCCTACCACTACACTTCCCTCCGGTATGTCGCCGGATGCGCCAACTTCAACCCACTCTGCGCTGGCAAAGCCTTCCGATCGTGTAAGTACAAGGAGCGCTATCTGGGCCAGTACGAGTGCCTTCAATATTTTCATGATGTCATCCTCCAACTTAAAGTTAGAGTTTTAAGGATTTACACCCAGCGATTTATGCCCGTCCGTTCTTTATACCCTGGAACGATGTAAAAAACTGCTCCAAACCGCGTTTCTGTAGAGCGCCCCTGCCCGCGCGCCGAAGAGCACCAATTCGAGAAACAGAATAGCCTCCTCGGAAGGCGCCTGTCAACATACCCGGCGCACCCGGGAGTTCAACGATTGATTGAGTGTTTCCTTCTCCATTTCGTTGTTGTTCTTTGCGGAGTCGGCGAAATGCGATCGCAACTGCGCCCGTTCTCTGGTTCCGGATACCCGCTGTCAGCGGTCCCCGGCGACCACCATCGGGCGGTTCAGCTGGGTCTGGCTCTCGTAGATCGAACCGCTGCGTCCCGGGCGGATGACAGCCGGCTCGGGCACCGCGGGAACGTCGGTGTGACGCGGCGCGGCGACCGGCTTTCCCCTGATGATGCAGGCGTCAAAGGCGGCCATGTCCTGCGGCGGGTTCTTGATCGGCCAGGCGTCGGCGGCGCAGTACTGCAGCAGGTAGAGGCGGCGCGACCGGGTCGCCGAAGAATTGGGGGCGGAGGCGTGCAGCATGGTGCCGTGGTGGATGGTGATCCCGCCCGCCTTCACCTCCACCGGGACCGCCTTCTCCGCGCCGAAGCCGCTGTCGGTGACCGCCCCGACGAAGTACTCCTCCTGGTAGTGGTTGTAGACCGGCCCCCGGTGCGACCCGGGGACGACCAGCAGGCAGCCGTTCTCCAGGTTCATGTCGTCGATGGCCACCCCCACTGCGAGGATGTCCTCGTTGGTGCGCGCGCAGAAGGCGTAGTCCTGGTGCCACTCGACCGGGCTGCCGAACCCGGCGGACTTCATGTTGAGCTTGCCGCTGAAGTGGCGGATGTCGGGGCCGACCAGCTGCGCGACCTTGCCGAGGATGCGGCTGTCGCGGAAGATGCGGTCGTACGCCGGGTGCAGCTGCTCGGGGTGCTTGAGCCGCCGCAGGCGCGGGGCCGCGGCGCTGTGCCCGGGCTCGAGGTCGAAGTCCTCGTCGTTCTCCGTCACCTCCCGGGAGCGCTCGACGAACTCGTCGGTCACCCGCCGGAGCTCCTCGATCTCCGGGTCGGAGAAAACCCCTTCCACGCTGATGTAGCCGCGGGCGTGGTAGGCTTCGACCTGTTCCTGTGTCAGCATGGGGTGCTCCTTTTGCTCAAGGGCTGGAGGGCTGGCGCAATCTCAACTATACGGCGCCTCGCGGCGGAAAAACAGCCGGCGGGCAACAGGATGGGATCACTCCAAGGGCGGTATCCCCTGTCCCGCGGCGGCGCGCCGGTTCCAGGAGACCCTGCCGGCGGCGACGTCCTCGAGGCTCAGCAGCTCGCCTCCCCGCTCGGCCGAGCAGTTGGCCCCCAGCACGGCGACGAGGCTGTTGACGCTGGCCGGGTAGGGGGACCGCGTTGCCGCCGGGTCTTCGGTCCTGACCGCGGCGACGAAGGCGTTCGCCTGCAGCGCCTGGCAGTTCCGGCCGCCCCCGGCCGCCGCCTCGTCCTCGAAGACCGCGGTGCCGTTCTCGACCACCCGGTCGCTGCTCCAGTCGACGATGGAGTCGTCGCCGACGACGGTCAGGGCGCGGCGGCCGGGGCCGGCTTCGTCGTCGTACAGCACCCTCGCCGTCGAGGCGTTGGCGAGCAGGCCTGAGGCGAAGCGGAAGTTGACGGTGTACACGTGGGGCAGGTTCATCGGCTCGGGCCCCTCGCCCGGCCGGCGCCACTGGTAGAAGGCGGAGACGTCGGTGATGTCGCCGAGCAGGTAGCGCAGCAGGTCGACCATGTGGATGGTGTTCTCGACGAAGGAGCCGCCGCACTCTTCGTAGCGGCTCGTCCACCTGCGCAGCGGCTTGCCGGAGTAGAACATCTGGAGCGAGGCGTGCCGGGGGGTCCGCTGCCTCAGGAGCTTCCGGGCCGCCTCCGCCGAGGGGTAGTAGCGGAACTGGAAGCCGACCTGGCTGACGATGCCGGCGCGCTCGATGACCGCGGCGGTCTCGACCGCCTCGGCGGCGTCGAAGCTGACCGGCTTCTCGACGAACAGGTGGATCCCCCTTTCGGCCGCCTCCCTCACCTCGCCGGTGTGCCGTGTGGGGGGCAGGCAGACGTAGACGGCGTCGAGCTCCTCGCTGTCGAGCATTTGCCGGAAATCTCCGTAGGTGGCGGCGGGGCGGTACTCGGCGGCGCGTTCATTCAGGGCTTCGGGGTCGACGTCGCACAACGCCTGCAGGACGACCTCCCCGCTCTCGACCAGCCGCGCCAGCGCCGGAAGGTGCGCATAGGTGGCGATGTGCCCGGTGCCGATGACTCCCACCCTTACAGCTCTCATGCTTTCGGTCTCCTGGCCATGGAAGGCAACCTGCCGCCTGCGGGGTCGGGGGCCCTGGCGGCCGGGTTTTCCGACACGGCAAACCGGGGTTGATCGCAGCGGGCGGTGCCGTACAATGCAGCGGCGAGAATAAGCAGTCGGACCCGAGACGGGAAGCGGGGAAAATGGAAGCGAAGAAGTACCGCGTCGCCGTGGTCGGCGGCGCCGGCACCTGGGGCCGCTACTACACCCGGGCCTGCGCCGAGCATCCGCGGTGCGAGCTCGTCGCCCTCGTCGACAGGGCCCGGGAGAGGCGGCAGCGGTTCGCCGATCATTACGGAATCCCCCGCACCTGCGACTCGATAGAGGAGCTGCTGGCCGACGAGGTGCCCGACATCGTCATTGCCAGCATCCCGGTCGCCTGGATACACGACACCGTGATCGCCTGCGCCGAGGCCGGGGTCAGGGCGGTGTCGTGCGAGAAGCCGATCGACTACCAGCTGTCCCGCGCCGACGAGACCGTGAGGATCTGCCGCGAGCGCGGTGCCGCCTTCGGCTGCGGCACCGCCCACTGGGGGGAGCCGTTCCTGCCCGAGACCGCCGCCTGGCTGCGCGAGGGCAACCTCGGAAGGGTGACCGCCGCGGCCGTCCCGGGGGGGCTCCCCACCGAGGTCTCCGGCGGCGGCTGCCACACCCTGACGGCGATGCGCTTCGTCACCGGCCTCGAGGTGGAGTGGGTCGAGGGGGTCACCCATCTCCCCGAGCCGACCTATGCGGCCCCGGAGGCGGAAAGCGACACCGAGATCGACAGGCCCGCGTACGGCAGGCTCGGGCTTTCCGGCGGCGCCGTCTGCGAGGTTCTCGATCCGAAGCTCGGGCGCGGCGCCTGCAATCTCTCGGTCAGCGGCGAGAACGGCCGCGTCTGGATCTCGCGGCCGCGGCCGGTGATCGTGCTGGGAACCGGGGCCGCTGCGAGCCCGGTCTTCCCGGCGTTTCTCGAAGGGCCGCCGCAATCTCCCGGGGCGATGCACATGATCCGCCGCGCCGTCGACCGGCTCGTCGCCGCCTGCGATGCCGGGAGCAGCGAGGTCCCCTGCAGCGGCGCCGACTACCTGCGAGCCCTCGAGATCGCCATCGCCCTGACCCGTTCGGCCGCCCGGGGCGGGGAGCGGGTCGAGCTGCCCCTCGAGGACCGCGCGCTCAAGCTCTACCCCCATCCCTACCGGCTCTACGGCGGCGACCGGGCCGGCTGGGAGAGCATCGGTTACAGCGGCCCTCCGGACATCGCGGCGTAGCACGGGAGAATCCCCTTGGATTCGCTGACCCAGGCCGCCCTGGGGGCCGCGGTCGGTTACGGGGTCCTGGGGCGGCATGCCGGCCGCAAGGCCCTGGTATGGGGCGCGGTGCTCGGCACCCTCCCGGACCTCGACGTGTTCGTTCCCCTCGGGGACGACGTCGCCGACTTCACCCACCATCGCGGCCCCACCCACTCGCTGCTCGTGCACGCCGCGGCGACCCCGGTGATCGCCTGGGCAATGGGGCGTGTGCAGCCGGCGATTCTGCCGTTCCGGCTCCGCCGCTGGCTGCTGGCCTTTCTCTGCCTGACGACACACGCCCTGCTCGACGGCTTCACCGCGTACAGCACGCAACTGCTCTGGCCGCTGCCGGTGGCCCCTACCAGCTGGGCGTCCCTGTTCATCATCGATCCCCTCTTCTCCCTGCC
>JAPOZF010000378.1 GCA_026706165.1 Gemmatimonadota bacterium | reverse complement strand
TGACGGCGGCTTCAACCTGGTCTGGTGCCAGACTGTGGAAGAACTCGACGCTGCTCACGCGCAGGGGCTGCGCGCGCTTTTTTTTCCCTTATCCCTCGGCTTCGGCGACCCGAAGGGGATTTATTTCGTCTTGGACGACCCGCATCAGAGGGCGAGACTCGATGCGGTGATCGAGCAGGTGAAGGACCATCCGGCGATGTACGGCTATTACATCCATGACGAGCGCAGCGCCGCCGTTTTTCCGCTGTTGGGCAGGATCGTGGCTTACATCCGCAAGCGTGACCCCGATCACATGTGCCTCGTCAATCTATTCCCCACTTACGCCAGCGCTAATTCACTGGGCATCCCCATCGATTATTATGGACCGATTTCTGATGAACAGCGAGCGCTTGATGCTCTTGCAGGCGTGGGCTATAGCATTGATGCTTACCGGGAGCACCTCCGCCAGTTCGTGGAGGTCGTCAAGCCCGACTTGATCAGCTATGACCACTATCACTTCCTCGGCGAGCTTGCACGCGAGGTTGGCAGCCAACGGTTCGTTACGGACAGCCAGCTCCGCCAGGGTGATAACGTCCAGTACTTTCTCAACCTGGCCCTGGTCCGCGAAGCGGCGGTGAAAAGCGGCCTGCCCTTCGTCAACGTCGTGCAGGCTTGCGCTTTGGATGATGAAGGGTATGGTGACTGGCGCATACCCAACGGCGACGAGGGCAGATTCCTGGCCTACACCACGCTGGCCTATGGCGGCCAAGGCCTCTCCCAGTTTGTGTACTACGCCAGAGTCCCTCCTTTTCGAGGGGGAGTGTCCAATTTTTATGTTTTTGACGATTCCCTGACCCCGCTGGGCGAGGCGTTGCGACAGATCAACCCCGAGTTCATCGCCATCGGCACCGAAGTGCAGCCGCTGACTTCCCTGGGTGCATATCATCTCGGCACCGTTCCCTTTGGGGCGGTGGGGCTGCCGGCCGACGCCCGCTTCACCGTGGACCCGCCCGTGCCGCCGGCAAAGTTCGACCCCCCGGCACCTGTGACCGGCATGCTCTTGGGGTACTTCGGTACTGCCGGCAACACCACCCATGTACTGGTGGTGAACCTAGACTACACTCAGCATGTCACCACGACCGTTGTCGGCCCGGGATCAATGGAGGTGTTCGACGCCACGGAGCGGAAGTGGCACAAGGCCTCGGACGGGTCGCGCGCAAGGGTAAGCTTGATGCCCGGCGGCGGCAAACTAGTGCGGCTCGCCGGGGTGCAGGACTAGTCCGGGGGTTCGGTTGCTGGATTCGCATCGGTCGGATTGGACAGCCACTCCCGTCCGTCAGCCGGCGCCCGCTGGAAAATGGACAACATGGACGCGCTGAAGGATGCCGACGCGGTCGAACCAGATTCATTTATCAACTCTTTCGTATCACAAACCTTCGGCGCGAAGCTATCTTGGTACAGGTCGAGTTCAAAAAGGTGCCTCCTATTACCTATACTTCCTATACTTCCGAATCCCGCTACAGCTCTACTTCCCTCAGCTCCTTCGACCAGTCCCGCCACATGTCCCGCGGCGGCGGCAACCCCTGCATCTCCTCGAGGTCGGTGCGCCTGAAGTCGTAGAGTACGGCCTGGCGGATGCGGGCCGAGTAGTTGTGGCCGGCCATGTGCCCGAGGCGGTGGTGCCAGAACAGGACGTCCCCTGCCGACCCGTGGCAGTCGACGGGAGACTGCCGGTTCAGGCGCTCGCGCAACCGCTCGTACTCGCCGGTCTTGTCCGGCATGTACCCGGTGGTGAAGGTGTGGTAGAACTCGCGGTGGCTCCCGGGCCAGACGCAGAAGGCGCCGCCGTCGGGCTCGACGTCGTCGATGTACCCGACCACCCCGAGGTGAAAGGGATGCGCGTCGCAGTGGCAGGTGTTCTCAGGCCGCGGCCGGTCTCCGTACGGCAGGGTGCAGTAGATGCCGCGGATCCCGTGCGGTATTTGCACCCGGCCGGCGCCCAGCATCTGCTCGGCCACGCCGAAGATCACCCGGTCGGCCGCCAGCATGCGGACGATCCAGCCCTCGCCGCCGATGCGGCGGTACTGCCAGCGGTATTCGCGCTTCATGTTGGCGCTGTCGTCCGACCGGTCGGCCTCGGGAAGCGGCCCCACCCAGGTGGCCGGATCCTCCCGGTTGAACGACGCCGGCGGGTCGTCCCACAGCCGCTCGCGCGCCCGCGCCATCAGCTCGGGGTCCATGACGCCGCGCAGGATCAGGTACCCCTCGCGCTTGAAGAAGCGCAGCTGTTCGGTGGTCAGTTTCACTTTTCGCCGCTCTCGAATCCGCAGTCGCTGCGGGAATTCCGCGGGCTGCCTTTGCCCGGTTAACTACCGGGGAGGGGAAGTTGACACGCCCCGGGAATGGGCGCCAATTTCGCCGAATCCGAGATGCAATCACCACCGACGACAGCGCAGGCCCGCCGCGACCTGAAGGCCCTGGCCGACGAGGGGACCGCCGCGCATTCGCAGCGCTTCTTCAAGACCGGCCCGGGGGAGTACGCCGAGGGGGACCGCTTCATCGGGGTCAGGGTGCCGGCGATCAGGGGCGTCGCCAGGCAGTACCGCGCCCTCCCCCACGCCGGGGTGCTCTCGCTGCTCCGCTCCAGGATCCACGAGGAGCGCCTGCTCGCCCTGGTCATTCTCTGCGATCAGTACAAGCGCGGGGACGGTGCCGAGCGCAAGAGGATCTACGACGCCTATCTCGCCAATACCGCCTTCGTCAACAACTGGGACCTGGTCGATGCCTCGGCCCACAAGATCGTCGGCCCCCACCTGGAAAGCCGCAGCCGCGGGCCCCTCGACCGCCTGGCGCGCTCGAAGAGCCTCTGGGAACGGCGGATCGCCATTGTCGCCACCTTCTTCTTCATCCAGCGTGGGGAGTTCGACGACACCCTGCGGATTGCCGACCGCCTCCTCGGAGACGGCGAGGACCTCATCCACAAGGCCGTCGGCTGGATGCTGCGGGAGGTTGGCAAGCGCGACCGGAAGCGGGAGGAGGAGTTCCTGCGGGAGCGCTACGGGCGCATGCCGCGCACCATGCTCCGCTACGCCATCGAGCGCTTCCCCGAGCGCCGGCGCAAGGCCTACCTGAAAGGAGCCGTCTAGCCGATGTCGGCAGCGACCTTCCGGCGTCCGTTTCCGCCGCTGACCCCGGCGCAGCGCTACCACCTCGAGGTGTTCGGGTACGTCGTCCTCGAGAACGCCCTGAGCCGCGGCGAGGTCGAGCGCCTCAAGGGAGCCCTGCTCCGCCTGTTCGCCGACCTCGAAGCCCTCGAGGACCGCGGCCTGAACGGCCCCCGCGTGGGCGGGGCGTTCCTCGGGATCGACAAGCCCTGCCACAAGTTCGCGGTCAACATTCTGGAGTCCGACCCCGCGATCACCGCCTATGCCACCCACCCGTACATGGTCTCCCTCGCCGAGGAGCTGATCGGCGGCGAGGCGCGCATCGTCGAGATGAACGCCCACATCAACTCCCGCGACCCGGACAACACCTGGGAGAAGGGGCTGGCCGGCTTTCACCGGGGCACCGACGTCCCCTACGCCGGCCACACCCACGGCGGGCTCTTCCACTGCAACTTCGTCAAGACGCTGACCAACCTCACCGACCTCGGACCGGACGACGGCGGCACCGCGGTCATCGCCGGCAGCCACAAGATCGACGCCCCGCCTAAGGAGCTGATCGCCCTGGCCGAAGAGGACCGGTCGCTCGTGCACCAGGTGGTGGCCCCGGCCGGATCGACGCTGCTGTTCTGCGAAACCCTGGTGCACTCCACCGGGCCGATCCGCTCCGGCCGCGAACGGATCATCATCATCACCGGGTACGGGTCGACGATGTTCCCCTACTGGGATTACGGAGACCTCAGCCCCGGGTTCCGCGAGCGCATTCCCGAGCAGCTCAAGGTCCTGTTCGAGGGGAAGCAGGTGTGGACGCGCGGGGCGCGCTACCGCGACCTGGCGACGCCGGCGGACGAACGCAGGTTCGCCTTGGGAGAATGGGACGACCGGCCCGCGGCGAGCGACGAGGATCTGCGGCGGTTCACCTCACCGGAAGGATACCGATGAGCAAGCTTCAGGTACTGTTCATTCCGCACGAAATGCCTGACCTGGCCGATTGGTCGGCCGACCTTCTCCAGGCGCTCGAGGGCCGCTTCGAGATCCGCCGCTTCGACCGGGAGGCCCCGCTGCCGCCGCAGTTCGCCGGCATCGAGGCGATGGTCGACCAGGGGTCGGGTCCGACCCGGGAGATGATCGACGCCGCGGCCGCGGCCGGCGTCCGCTTCCTGCAGCTGCAGACCAACGGGCTCGACCACGTCGACCTCGACTACCTGCGCGGCAAGGGGCTGATGACGGCCCACTGCCCGGGGCATCTCAGCGCCGTGGCCCTGGCCCAGAACGCCATGATGTTCATCCTGATGCTGGCCGGGCGCTACCGCGAGGCCCAGGTCAACTTCGCGCAGGGGCCGTTCTTCATGCCGCGCGGGAGGGAGGTGGTGGGAATGACCCTCGGCATCGTCGGACTCGGGGCCAGCGGCACCGAGCTGGCGCGCCGCGCCAAACCGTTCGGAATGCGCATCGAGGCGATCGACGTGCGCGAGATCGACGCGGAAGTCCTCGACGAGATCCGGCCCGATTTCCTCGGGGGGCCCGATGATCTCGACGCCATGGTGGGCCGCTGCGACTTCCTCTCCTGCCACCTGCACCTCACCGACGAGACCCGGCACATCATCGACGCGCGCCGCATCGGGCTGATGAAGCCGACCGCCTGCTACATCAACGTCTGCCGCGGCGGCCTGGCGGACGAAGAGGCGCTGTACGCGGCCCTGATGGAGGGGCGTATCGGCGGCGCCGGGCTCGACGCCTTCGCCCAGGAGCCCCCGGATCCGACCCTGCCGGTGTTCCAGCTGCCCAACGTCGTCGTCCTGCCGCACACCGCCGGCGGCACCGACGGCACCTCCCGCAAGCGGGCCGCCTTCGCCGCCGGGAACCTCGCCCGCTTCGCGCGCGGAGAGGAGCCGCAGGCCCTGGTGGTGGGCGGAGCGTAGGGGAAGCGCCATGTACACGCGGCAGCGGCTGGCCGGCGACTTCGCCGCCCTCGGAGTTGAGCCGGGGGACATCCTGTTCGTCCACTCCTCCTTCAAGAGCCTCGGCCCGGTAAAGGGGAACGCCCGCACCGTGGTGGCCGCGCTCGAGGACGCCGTCGGCCCGGAGGGGCTCGTGCTGATGCCGTCGTTCCACCTCGTCTGGCGCGACCCGTCCAATCCGCCGCCGCCCGAAGTCGCCGCCGACCCCAGGCTGGCCGAGCGCTACCGGCTGCGCCAGGGCCGCGCCGAGCTCTGGGACCACGCGACCACCCCGTCGACGGTCGGCTGGCTGACCGAGTTCTTCCGGCTCATGCCCGGCACCTTCCGCTCCGACCACTATTCGCACTCGGTCGCCGCCCGCGGCAAGGAGGCGGAGTCGTTCGTCGCCGGCCACCTCGAGAACGAGGGACTCGTGTCGGTCTGGGACTACCCGCCGTGGGGCCGCACCTACGGCACGCACTCGCCGATGTACCGGGCCTGCGAGCGCGGCGGCAAGCTGCTGATGCTCGGCACCACCTACGACACCACGACCTACATCCACCTCGTCGAGGTCATGCGCTGGAACCGGATGCTCGAGGAGAACCCGGAAGCCGTCTACCCGAGCATCGACCGCGATACCCTCGGGGCCTGGTGGGACCGCCAGGGCCGGCTGCGGCGCGGGCGCGCCGGGGACTCCTACTGCCGGCTGTTTCCCGTCGGCGACTTCATAGAGACCCTGGTCGCCGAGGTCGACCGCGACCCCGATGCGTACGCGCATCGCCGCAATTAGCCGCGGCCCGTTAACCTGCCCTTTCCACCCGCGCCCCTGACCCGAACGCCTTCGGACCTGGGCACAGCACACAAGGACCTCCCGTGAAAATCCTCGTAACCGGCGCCACCGGCCGGGTCGGCGCCAACCTCGTCCTGGCGCTGCTCGACGCCGGCCACGACGTGCGCAGCTTCGTCTACCCCGGCGACGCCTCGCGCGCCCACAAGCTCGACGGCTTCGAGCGCGTCGAGACCGTCAGCGGCGACCTGCGCAGCTTCGACGACGTGCGCGCCGCCCTGCGGGGAGTCGACGCCGTCTACCACATCGCCGCGGCCTTCGCCGCCCCCTTCAACCACCGCGAGTACCTCGACATCAACGCCAACGGCACCCTCAACCTGCTCGAGGCGATCCGCGAGGAGCTGCCCGGCCTGCACCGCTTCGCCTACGCCTGCACCGAGGCCGTCTACTGGGATGCGCCCTACCGGGGCCGCTACTTCGAAGAGCCGATCACCGAGGAGATGACCGCGGAATACTGCGACATGCCCTACTTCATGACCAAGCGGATCGGGGAGGAGTTGACGATCTGCTACCAGCGCCAGTACGGGGTGCCGGCCTGCGTCTTCCGCTTCGCCACCATCATCGAGCCGAGCGAGTTCCTCGACGAAGGGGGCAGGCCCTACCGCTTCTTCCTCAGCGACCTGTACGAGCGCTTCCGTGAGGCGGAGGGGAAGACCGCCGAAGAGCGCGAGATGTACGACCACATCCGCTCCCTGTGGCAGGGGGAGGAGAAGCTCGTCGTGATGCTCAACCCCAACGGGGTGCCGCAGAAGCAGCCCTTCGCCGACGTCCGCGACATCGCCGGCGGCCTGCTGCTCGGGCTCGAGCGCGAGGAGGCCGTCGGCGAGATCTTCAACCTCGGCGGCGCCGTCCTGTTCGACTGGGGGGAGGCGATCCCCTTCCTGGCGGAGCGCTACGGCATGGAATACGTCGAGGCCAAGGTGCCGACCCCCAACTACTTCGACCTCGACCTCGGCAAGATCAACAGGCTGCTGGGGTTCGAGCCGAAGCACGACCTGCTGAGCCTGGTCGAGACGGCCGAGGCCCTGCACCGGGGGGAGGATGCCGGGGTGATCCCGACGGGAGTGCGCTACGGGTAGGGGGGTAACCCGGGCGATGTCCGGGGTGAGAGATCACCGCGCCTCTGGGGAAGAGAAATCGCAATCCGCCCACCCTTTCCGCGAAGCGCTGCAAGCCCGGAGCAGCAACTGAAGAACGGAAAGAATCAACAGGACGGAGTCCATGAAACGTGTGCTGATCTACCTCCTGGGCGCAGCGCTTGTCGTTGCCGCGATTTTCGTCTGCCTGTTCTTGCGTCCCGACATTGCATCCCGGGTCTTTTTCGGAACGGCTCCCCGACCAGTAGAGATGAATCTCAAGCGCGCTCACGACGTGCCTGCCGCAGACGAAAAGACCGCGGCCATCACAGCGGCTGCAAGGCTCTTTCTGGACTCGCTGGACGACAATCAGAGACAAGAGGCGACATATCGGTTCAGCGACAACGCACAGCGGTCGAACTGGTCGAACTTCCCCGAGGGCATGGTTCCGCGTGGCGGTGTAAAGCTCGGGGTTCTCTCCGAATCACAGCGGGCGAATCTCGACAGGCTCCTCGGGGAGCTCCTGAGTGAAGAGGGTGTCAGAAATATCACGTATCAACTGGCCGCAGAGGACATGCTGATCCCGGGAGACCTGTCCGGCGTCCTGAAATACGGCAGTGAGTACTATTACGCTGCTTTTCTCGGGGAACAGTCGACTGCAGAGCCCTGGATGTTTCAGTTCGGCGGGCACCACCTCGCAATAAACGCCACAGTATTCGGACCGAACGTTTCCTTTTCACCGATGCTGACCGGCGGCCAACCGCTGCACATTCGCCATGACGGTGACGACATCTTCATCACGCAGAAGGAAACTGCGGCAGCGCAGGCGTTCATGAACAGCCTTGCGGACGATCAGATAGAGCAGGCCGTTCGTGCAGAGCAGCCCATCGACCTCCTGCTGGGGCCGGGAAAGTATGGCGCAACCGTTGCGCCGGAAGGCATCAGGGGCAGCGAACTTACAGTTATGCAGAGAACGCTGCTCCTGTATGTGATCGAGGCCCGTCTGGGTTTCATGAACCATGACGACTATGCTGAAAAAATGAAGACCGTGGTGGCCGAGATCGAGGACACATTCTTTGGATGGTGGGGGCCGCAGGGTGTCCCGGGCGCAGCGTATTTCCGCGTGACCGGCCCGTCCCTGGTGCTCGAATACGCGGTTCAGAACGGCGAAGGCCCCGTAGACCACGCCCACAGCATGTATCGCGAGCCTGGCAACGACTACGGTTCCGCGTGGATCGGGGCCGAATGATCGAATGAGGTGGTTCCGGGGTGACAAGGCATCTCAGATGCGGGGGTGTTCATTAAATTCCCAGGTTTCACTGACTTCACTGATTCAATCGGGAAAGGTATCCCCATGAACTGGCGAAATCACATTACGGTTGACCCCGAAATCTGCCATGGTAGAGCATGCATCACCGGAACCCGCGTATTGGTGACTACCATCCTCGACAACCTCGCGGCTGATTTGGATCCGGAGGAGATCACCGCAAGCTACCCCTCGATTTCCCGGGAGTCAGTTCAGGCGGCAGTGTGCTATGCAGCTGAGCTGGCGAAGGAGCGGGTAGTGTCTTTGTCCGAATAGGTCGCTACATGCGGTTCAAACTGGACGAAAAGCCAAGCGCGAAACCATATCCTGGAAATCGGAGCGCGGTTCCTCCATGTACTGTCTGAGAGGAGTTGGTCGACGAATTCTTCTACCTTGGCGGCGCCGGCGTGTCGACTGGGGGCGGGCGATCCCCTTCCTGGCGGAGCGCTACGGGATGGAATACCTCGAGGCGAAGGTGCCGACGCCCAACTACTTCGACCTCGACTTGGGCAAGATCAACAGGCTGCTGGGGTTCGAGCCGAAGCACGACCTGCTGAGCCTGGTCGAGACGGCCGAGAACCTGCAGCGGGAGGACGCCGGGGTGATCCCGACCGGGGTGCGCTAGGGGTAGGGGGGAGGCAAGGTTCGGGGGGTTCATTAAATTCCCCGATGTCCATCCAACCCAGGGAGGAAGGGCCATGAAATCGCAACGGTACCAATTCCGAATCAGTGGTCTGAGAGAAGAGGAAGGTCAGATCAGGATAGCCACTCTCTTGCGTGTTATGGGTGCACTCCACACGGCAGCCGAGAGTACCACCCGCTTGCTCGCAACGGGGGCAGGCAAAGGAAAAGGGATGAGGCCACGGTGGTTGGACGCAACCATTGACTTCACGATATCTGGATTGAAACCAGGGTCTACGGTCTTTGAAATAGAGGCTCCCCGGCTTGGAGAGACAGCTTTCGATCAATTTTCCCAAGATGACTTATGGAGTACACGACCTAGCCTGGACGAAACTGCGATCGATCTTGTCGCTCAATCAATCAACGAGATTCGGACCGACAATCCAGTTGGAGATTATTTCGATAGTGCGGTTCTCCAAGCCATTCTCAAGTTCGGGAAAGCTGCCGGAGACGGCGATGTGCGGTATCAAATGATCCCCCAAGAAACGGCAC
>JAPOZF010000744.1 GCA_026706165.1 Gemmatimonadota bacterium | reverse complement strand
CTTGGTGAACCAACCGCGTTCCGGACAGGGTTACCACTACATCAACTGGGATGGACGTGACGACGGCGGCGACCTCGTGGCCAACGGCGTCTACTTCTACCGCCTGAGCACCGATGACGGCGGCCAGGCCTTCGGCAAGGTGGTGGTGCTGGATTGACGCACGCGCCCCGACTCCTGCAGCTGGCCGCGACCGCGGCCATCCTCCTCGCGATCTGCCTGCCCGCAGCGGGCGATTACGCCGGTGCTTTTCTCGAGGGGGGCCTGGGAACGCGCGGCCCCGGAATGGGGAATGCCTTTTCCGCTGCCGTCGACGACGAATCGGCGATCTACTGGAACACCGCGCGGCTCACACGCATCGCTGGACTTCACGCCTCGGCTTCGGTGCACGCGCTTAGCCTCGACCGCAGGCGGAACAGTCTGGCCGCAGCGTTCAACAGCCGCGGCGGCCTCGCTTTCGGCCTGGCCTGGATACACGCCTCGGCCGGCGATCTCGAGGCGCGCACAGGCGCGGGGGATCCCTACGGCCGAATCGACGACAGCGAGAACGCCTACTTCTTCGCCCTGGGAATCCCTCTCGGCGAAAAGCTCTCCGCCGGGGCGGGGGTGAAGATCCTCCGGCATCGAATCGAGGTGCCGCAAACCGGCGCATCGACCGCTACGGGAAGGGGGCTCGACCTTCACCTGCACTATTCCCTGTCGGAAAAAACAGCGCTGGCTGCCGGCTTGACGGGACTCGGTTCCAGGCTGCGGTGGACGGTACTTCAGGCCTCGGACCAGAAGAATCGAAGCACCGAAGCGCTCCCGGCCGGTTTGTCCCTGGGGGCCGCCCACAGGCCGGCAGATGGAGTATTGATCGGTGCCGATTTCCGCCTCGACCCGATTGCGCCTACCGCCAGTCTGGGAGGCGAGTGGAAGGTGAGCCCGCTGCTGACGGTGCGGGCGGGACTGGCGCGGACAGGGGCGGCAGGCACCGTCGGGACGCCGACATTCGGACTGACCCTGCGGCCGATGAGAATCGATTCGGTCCAGCTCCACTACGCCTGGGTCGGCGACGAACTCGATGCCGGGCCCCGCACCCTGATCGGGGTGGGAGCCGCTTTCTGATGAAACCGGCGAGGGCGACCGGGCGCCTCGCGGCCGCCGCTTTTCTCCTGTCCTGGACGGCCGGGGCCGGGGCCTCCGGGCTGCCGTTCCTGCTGCTCGGCTCGGGGGCGCGCGCGACCGCCCTCGGGGAGGCTGCCGCCGCTCTTGCCGACGTCGATGCCGCCGCCGCCAATCCGGCAGCGGTCAGCGTCGCCGGCGGCCGCCTCGGAGTCACGCACAGCAGCTGGATTCAGGACGTCCGGCACGAGTACGCAACCGCCCTGCAACCGCTGGGTGCCGGAATCCTGTCGGCCCAACTGTCGCTTTCGCGTTCCGCCGGACTGGAGCGCCGCGTGGGACCCAGCCTCGAGCCCCTGGGCGAATTTGGAGTGTACGAGTGGTTCCTCGGGCTGGGGTACGGCCGTCGCTCGACAGCGAACCTCCAGTTCGGGGCGGCCTGGAAAGTGGTCCGGCAGTCGATTCATACCGAGTCGGCGATGGGTGCAGCCCTGGATTTCGGGTTCCTGTACCGGCTGGGCGACCGCCTTCGCGCTGGCGGCTCGGTGCGGAATCTCGGTGTCATGAACCCCCTCGCAGAGGATTCCACGGAGCTGCCGGGGCAGGCGCGCCTGGCCTTCGCGTGCAGCTGCCTCGGAAAGCCTTTCGGGCCGCAGGCGAGCCGGCTGGCCCTGATCGAAGTACAACTGGCACGGGGGTACGGCTCCAGCTTTCACGGCGGCACCGAGTGGCCGCTGTCGGCAACCCTCGTGCTTCGGTGGGGCTATCAAACAGGATCCCGCCGCTCGTTGTCGGCCGGCTTCGGGTTGCAGGTGCGGTCCTGGCGCATCGACTACGCCTACGTGCCGTTTGCATCCGGCCTCGGTCAGGCGCATCGCCTCAGCCTGTACCGCGGCCGGGCGCCAGCGAGCTCTTCGGCGGCACGGATGCTGTAAATGCAGCTCTGGCGCAAGCTGCGTCCGGGGCAACGGCATGACCGCCCCGATTCCGAACAGGTGAGAAAGCGGAATCCCGGCGAGCCGTCCGTGTTCGCCGCCGGGCCGGGGAGCGGGCGACCTTCCAGCCCCGTCCTGCACGCCGCCCTGTTCCTTCTGACCCTGTTCTCGATGACGGCTGCCGGAGCCATGCAGAGAGGGGTGAACCCGTTTCTCGCCTTCGGGCAGCTGGTTCACCTGGTCGAAGGGATCCCCTTTGCGGCGAGCTTGCTGGGAATTCTCACGGTCCACGAGTTCGGCCACTACTTCGCCGCCCGGCGCTGGGGAGTGAAGGCCTCGCTGCCGTACTTCATCCCGCTGCCGTACATATCGTTTCTCGGCACCCTGGGAGCGGTGATCCGCATCCGCTCTCCCATACCTCACAAGAGAGCTCTTCTCGACATCGGCGCCTCCGGACCGCTGGCCGGCTTCGTCGTCGCTCTGGCTGCCTGCGCCGCAGGTCTGCCGCAGTCGCGCGTCGTCGACGCCGGCTATTTCGAGCAGCTCCCCTTCGCCAATCCCGAGCCCTTCTGGCAGCTCGGGGCCCCCCCGGTCTTCGCAATCCTGTCCGCCCTGCTGATGCCGGCGACCGAACCGGGGGAGATGGTGCTTCTGAGCCCGGTCGCCTTTGCCGGATGGGTCGGTCTCTTCATCACCGCCTTCAACCTGTTCCCGGCCGGGCAGCTCGATGGCGGCCATGTATCGTACGCCGTTTTCGGCCCATGGCACCGCTACATCGCACGCGCAACCTTCGCCTTGTTGATGGGTCTGGGACTGCATGGTATCTTCTGGAAAATGTTGGAGTTGCCGCCAGGGTGGCCGGGGTGGATCTTTCTCGCTTTCCTGCTCGCGCTGCTCGGCAGGGATCACCCGGCGCCGTTCTATCCCAACATTCCCCTCGATCGCCGGCGCCGGCGTCTCGGGGTGCTGTGCTTCGTCGTCTTCGCCTCCTGCTTCACCCCCGTCCCGTTCAGTGTTTAGGAGAGTTTCCGTTCGCAAGGCCGCGATTCCGGCAGTTGTCTTGATTCTGTCCGGGTGCGGGCTGGAGGAAGGGGCCGAAACCGAATGCCGCTGCACCGAGACGACCGATCTCAAGAGCTTTCCGCATTGCGCCGATGCCGATCCCGCAGCCGGGCGCACCGATTCTTCGAGCCCTTTCGGGGGCCGCACTCCCGACTGCCCCAGCGGCATCCTTCTCGTTCTCCGGGAACCGACCACCCCTGAAGCCGTCTTATTCAATATCCGCGACAGCATCCGCGGATTCAGCCCGGTGCAGTACATGGACCAGCTGGGGGAGAGTTTTCTCTTCGTCCCGGACGCCGACGGAATCCTGCTGCATCCCGTGGTTTTTCAGCCGCCTGACGACTACAACCCCGAAGCCGACCTCGATACCCTTTGGACCAGGTCCCAGGAACGCCGTTTTGCCAACCAGGTTTTCGACAAGGAGCGCTTCCGGACGATCAGGTTCCGGCGCTGGTACGATTCGACCAGGGATGAGCGGATCCTCGGGGACAACCCCCTGATCGAACGTTATATTTTCAACTACGAGATCGAATTCACGGAGCAGGCGCGCGAAGGCTTCGATGCGACCATATTCCCCATAAAAGGCCAGATGGAAGTAGACATAACCACGCCGAGCCTGGAAAACCCGCTGTGGACGATCAGGCGGTGGCGGGACTTTCGCGATCAGGCGTCGGTCAAGAAGTCCTGGACGGAATTCAGAGGCGAGAATTCGCAGTGATGGACACGACTCGAAGAAATCCCGCATTCGGTGCCGCAGCAGTTGCGGCCGGGGTCTTCCTGGCGGCCTGCGGAAACCCGTTCGCTCCAAAAAAAACCGAACTGGATCCCGGGGAGGGGCCCACACTCCCCCCCGCCCAGGAGGCGACCGAACCCGAAATCGTGATGGACAACCTCGAGCGCGCCTTCAACGAGCGCGACAAGGATCTGTACGAGACCCTCCTCGACGAGCGCTACCTGTTCACGGAGGACGATTGTCTGGGCAACCTCGTCTTCGAGAACGGCCGCGAGGAAGAGCTGGAGATCATGGGCACCCGCGACGGCAGCACCCGCGGCATTTTCGACGTTTTCCGCACCGTGACATGGAAGTTCCAGCTGATCGAGCGCAAGACCGAGCTGGGGCGGGACCACCCGATGGCCTTCGAGGGGGATCCGGACGGACACCCGGACGAGGATTGGGAAGTCTTCCGGGGCAAAGTCGAAATACTGCTGCTGAAGACCGACGACGACGGCTTCTTTGTCGACCAGACCATGACCTTCAAGCTGCGTGAGGGGGATGACGGGATCTGGCGTATCGTGCGCTGGATCGACGATCCCCTTGTCGGCGACGACTGCGGCGGCGAGCCCGAGGAAGAGGAGGAGGGATCCGCCAAGGCCGGGCCCACGCTGCTGCCTTCGGTCTCCTGGTCCGCCCTGAAGCTCGCCGGGTAGGCCCCCCTCTCACCATCCCCTTCCCCCCGCTTCGCCCCTGCTTTGCGGCCGGGGTGAATGGCACCCCATGTCTACTTCTTCCAGGATGATCAAACGCCGGAGGTCACAGTGGCATTTCACTGTGAGCGCGGTCCTGCTGCTCGGGGCGCTCGTTTTTTCCTTACTGCACGCCTGGCAACAGGCGAGGAACGGAGGAAAGCCGCTTTCGGCGACGCTCCCCTCACCCATCCTGGTCGAGCCGTCGCGAGACAGCGCCCAGCTTCACGACAAGGTGGATACCACCCTGGCGGAGCTCGGCTTGTGGCCCGAACTGATTTCGAAGGTTCGCCGCGACAGCTCCGGGGTGGAGCTCTGCAAGGTCGACGTGCGCGTGCCGAACGACCTGCCCCTGGCCATCGTCAACCACGCCCTGACCCGGCTGGTGATATCCGAGGGGGGCCGCGTTTTCCGCGCCGTCGAGGAACCCCCGCGCACGGTGCGCATGGAAGCCGGGTTCGGCTCGGTGCAAACGACCCTGTTCCGGCTGCACCTGGAGCCGCGCCTGGAACGCCGGGCAGGGCACATCGCCATAGTGCTCGGCAGCTTCGGCACGGTTTCCAGGCCGGGTGGGTTTTCCGAGCGCTTCTTTGCCATCCGCCAGAAACTGACCCTGTCGGTGCCTCCGGACGAAAGTTCCGCCGCCGAGATCGCCTCCCGGGCCCGGGGCAACGGCCATGAGGTTCTGGTTCATCTGCGGATGCAGCGGCGCGACCCGGCTTCCGGCCCCGGAAAGGACCGCCTGGAAGCCGAGGATGCGGAGGCCATCCGCGAGCGCGTGCATCGCGCCCTGGCTCGTGTGCCCGAGGCGGCAGGCGTCAACACCCACCTGGGTCCCCGGTCGGGCGCCGATTTCCCCGTCATGCGAGAAATGCTGAAGGTACTCCGGAAACGCGGCCTCCTGTTTCTCGACAGCCGTTCCGCGGAAGAATCGCTGGACGCCGCCATGGCGAAAGCTCTCGGAGTGCCAGTCGCCCAGCGGGATCTCTTCATCGACGCGGAGGGAGACAGCGTCCGGGCCATCGAGACAAAGCTGTGGGAACTGGCGGAGACCGCACGCCGGAAGGGACAGGCAATCGGCATGGGCCAGGACAGCAAAGCGACGCTGCTGGCCCTCGAATCGACGCTGCCGAAGCTCGAATCGCGCGGTTTCCGCGTCGTTCCGGTATCTCAGCTGGTACAGTAGTGGCTGCTCGCGGGCCTGCCGGGGTAGCAGATGCACCAGGCGCCCCGGTTACCGACAGCAGGGGGTTCGGCTTCGAAGTCGTTGCGGAAGACCCCGCTTGCGCAGCCCGCGCCGGGCTGCTGCACACTCCTCACGGCACCGTCGAAACCCCGGTTTTCATGCCGGTCGGAACCCACGCGACGGTCAAGGCGGTTACGCAACAGGACCTCGCCGAAGTCGGCTCGCGGATCCTGCTGGCCAACGCCTACCACCTCTACCTGCGGCCGGGGCACGACCTGATCGCCAGGGTCGGCGGCCTGCACCGATTCATGAACTGGCCGGGTCCGATCCTGACCGACAGCGGCGGCTACCAGGTCTTC
Organism: Gemmatimonadota bacterium; assembly: GCA_026706165.1. The sequence goes on along the minus strand of JAPOZF010000744.1, from coordinate 3,391 downwards.
AGCCTGACGGGGCTCGTCGAGATCAGCGAGGAAGCAGTCCGTTTTCAATCGCATCTCGACGGCTCGTATCACCTGTTCTCGCCGGAACGGGTGATGGAGATAGAACACGCCCTGGGCGCCGACATCATCATGGCTTTCGACGAGTGCACTCCCTACCCCGCCGGGCGCGGCTACGCGGCAGAATCGATGGAGCGCACCTTGCGCTGGATGGGACGGTGTCTCGAGCGCCACCGGCAGTTGGGGGACGAAGCCGGCGGGTCGCCCTCGCCAGCCCTGTTCGGAATCGTGCAGGGCAGCGTCTTCGAGGATCTGCGACAGGACTGCGCCAGGCGCCTCGCCGACCTCAACCTGCCCGGATATGCCGTCGGCGGACTCGGGGTCGGGGAACCGCGAGCCGAAATGGACGCCATGGTGGAAGCCTCGGTATCGGCGCTGCCGGGGGACAAGCCCCGCTACCTGATGGGAGTCGGCCTGCCGCGCGACCTCGCCGCCTCCGTTGCCGCGGGGATCGACATGTTCGATTGCGTCATACCGACGCGCAACGCCCGCAACGGGACCCTGTTTGCCCGCCACGGACGCGTGCGCATCAGGAACGCCCGCTACGCCGAGGACTTCGAGCCCGTCGACTCCCGCTGCGGATGTCTCACCTGCCGCCGCTACCACCGCGCTTACCTGCGCCACCTGTTCCAGAGCGACGAGATCCTCGGCCTGCAGCTGGCGACGATCCACAATCTCCACTTTTTCCACGACGCTATGAAAGGCATGCGCAGAGCCATCGTCAGCGGTTCGCTCGCGGACTGGCAACGCCGGTTTTTCGCAACTTACCAGGACTGCTGACAGGCGTTATCTTTCCGGGTCCTTCGCAACGGAACGAACGAAAGAGAGGCTGTCTTGCTGGTTTTCTTCCCAGTCGCCGCCCATGCCATGGGGGGCAGCGGAGCCGAGGGCGGCGGGGGCGGCGCGCCGTTGGTGCAGCTGCTGCCGTTCGTCCTGATGTTCCTCGTCCTCTACCTGCTCATTCTGCGCCCGCAGATCAGGAAGCAGAAAGCGCAGCAGCGCATGATCGACGAACTGGAAAAAGGGGATCGCATTGTTACGACCGGCGGAATCCATGGCGTGATCCTCAACATCAAGGACGACATCCTCGTCGTCAAAATCGCCGAGAACGTCAAGGTCGATCTCTCGCGCGCGGCCGTGCAACGCGTCAAGAACGGCGACCAGAAATAGCCTTTCCCCGGCGCCGTGGCGCATTTGGCCGCGATTTTCCCGATGCACCATGAAACTTCTGTTCATGGGGACGCCGGAATTCGCCGTTCCCTCGCTCCGCCGCCTGGCGGCGAGCCGGCACGAGGTGGCCGCCGTCGTCACCAATCCCGACCGTCCCCGAGGCCGCGGCCGCAGGACCTCCCCCGCCGCCGTCAAAGCCGCCGCCGCTGAACTCGGGTTGCCCTGTCTGCAACCCGAATCGGTTGCCGAACCCGGACTGCCCGAAACTCTGTCCGCCTGCGGCTGCGACCTGTTCGTCGTCGTCGCTTTCTCGATCCTGCCCGATGAGCTGCTCGCCGTCCCGCCGATGGGAGCGATCAACCTCCACCCTTCGTTGTTGCCGGCCTATCGCGGCGCCGCCCCCGTTCCCTGGACCCTGTTCAACGGCGAAGGCGAAACCGGGGTAACCACCATCCTTCTCGACTCGCGGGTCGACGCCGGCGACATCCTGTTGCAGAAGCGGGTCGCCGTGGCGCGTGACGAAACCGCCGGAGAACTGGAGGGGCGCCTGGCCGAACTCGGGGGGAAGCTCGTCGTCGCCACGATCGACGGCCTGGAGAGCGGCGAGGTGCACCCCCGCCCGCAACCTTCCGCCGGCGCCAGCAGAGCCCCCAAGCTGTCCAGGGAACACGGCCGGCTGATCTGGTCTCTGCCGACCGAGTCGGTGCGCAACCGCATCCGCGGCGCCAACCCCGTTCCTGGGGCGTTCACGACATGGCGGGATCGAATATTGAAGATTCACCGGGCCCACGCCTGCGATGAAACCCCGGAGGGGCCCGCGGGTACGGTCCTTGCCGCCGACGGTGAGACCGGCCTTGTGGTCTCCACCGGAGACGGTGCGCTCGCCGTCGACGAAATACAGCCTTCGGGGCGCAACCGCATGACCGGGGAGGCCTTTTTGCGGGGGTACCAGATGCAGCCCGGGGACCGCTTCGGCGAGTGAGGGCTGCGAGCATTCAGACTCCTCATCCGCCCTTCTGCGCGCCTCCCCTGCGGTCGACGGCCGCCTGCAGCCTTCTTGTCATGGCCCTCTCGCTGACCGGCACGGGGGCGGCCGCGTACGGTTCGAGTGCTGCCACCGGCGGGGAATCGGGCCCGACAGCAACCGCCGCCGACACCGCATCAGCGGCGGAGGACACCGTCACCCGGGAACTGTCGACGGCGAAAGCCCGGCTTACCCCCAGGGGAGCCCTGTGGCGGTCGGCCCTGGTTCCCGGATGGGGCCAGTTGCGCAACCGCAGACACATCAAGGCCGTGCTGTTCTCCGCGGCCGCCGCCAGCTTCGCGGGGGCCAGCATCTCGGAGACGCGCAACCTCAACCGCGCCCTGGCCTCCGAACGCCAGGCCGCGGCTGGGCGCCGCAACACCCGGCTGCTCCTGTTCGTCGCCACGGCGACGTTTTCCGCCCTCGATGCCTACGTCGATGCCCACCTCGCGGACTTCGGAGTTTCCCTTGCCGGCAGCCCGGACCTTTCGCTGACCTGGAGGTTTCAATGAAGCCCGCGCTCCGCCTTTCGCCGCACCGACCTCGTCAGGGCCCGACATCCCGATGCTTCTCCGCGGTAGGAAAAACCGGGGTTCTGAACCATATTCTGCCGAGCCCGGCCTGGGCTGCCCGGCCATGCGGTGCCGTTTCTGATGCCGCTCCGGAACAGCCGTCCGGGGAGTAAATGCCGGTCTGGCCGGGAGCCTTGAATCCGGACCGCACCCCTTCCGGAGCTGACTTGGTTATTTCCGGGGAGAATACCGCAGTGCGCAGCCGCCTCTGTATGACAGCCATTCTGCCGTTCGCCTGGGTTTTCCTGGTGCATTGCGGCGGGGCCGAACCGGACGGCATTTCAAATCCTCCCCAAACGGCAACGGCAGCCGGAGCCGGGGACTCCGGGTTGCGCCAGAGCGTCCTACTCAGCGGCTCCTACGCCGGCGAGATTCTAATCGAAGGGAACGACTGGAAAGCGACGAGCGGCGGCCGCGAAGTAGCCCTGCTGTTCAGCGGCCGGGAACTGAAGAACGTCCGCCAGGTCGAGTTGACTCTCGAACCTGTTCCCGCCAGCGCCTTCGATCTCGACAGCGCCGTGTTCGCCCCCGAGGATCCGTTCATAACCTTCGGCAACGGCGTCGAACC